>JALXCH010000028.1 GCA_026991005.1 Calditrichia bacterium
CGCCTAACTGCATTTTCCAGGGGGTACCACCCAGGATGTGTCCCACCTTTAAATCCTGAAGCATTTCGCCAGCCACTGCTGCTGCTACGCAGATAACAGCCGCCACACCTAATACTGCCGCAACGCCCGGTAATCCGCGTACTCCCAGGGCAACCATCAGAATTGCGGCGACAATCAGAGTGGAAATGGTTAATCCCGATATGGGGTTATTACTGGAACCGATAAGACCTACCAAATATCCGGAAACGGCGGCAAAGAAAAATCCTGCAATAATCATAACGATTGTGGCGGTAATTGCTGCCACTACATCCTGAGAGAAATAGAGGTAAATAAAGAAGGTACCGATTGAAGCCAGTGCAATGCCAAGGAAGACCCATTTAAAGGGCAGATCCTTTTCGGTACGGTCTTCTTCCGGTCCTTCTGCGGCGGCTTGTTTTACATCGCGAATGGCGCGTCCCAGACCGGTGGCCAGGCTTTTCCGCATTTTATATAAAGTGTAGGCTGCACTCATTAACATGCCCCCAATGGCAATGGGGCGAACAATGTTTTTCCAGACATTCACAGCCATTTCAATCCAGGAACCTTCGGGAATATGACCGCCGGTAATCAATTGGGGACCCAGGAAGTAGAGCAGAAGGGGAACAAACAATCCCCAGGCTAATAAACCACCGGTAAAGTTCAGGGCAGCCAGTTCCGGACCAATAATGTAGCCCACCCCCATATAGGCAGGACTGACTCCGGGTGTACTAATAAGCATTCCACCGCCGGCTTTTACCGAAGCACCACTTCCCACTCCGATACTTTTGTCTCCGAAATGAATGAATGCTTCGCCTTTACTAGCAAAAACTTTAAACTCTTTCAGAGCCTGAATTAACGCACCCAGTCCCATTGCCCCAAAAAGGAATTTGGCGCCACTAGCACCTGCCCGACCAGCTTTGTGAATTTCTGCGGCAGCAACCGATTCCGGAAAAGGCAGTTCTTCATCTTCAACCATCACCCGGCGTAAAATGGTTACAAACATAATTCCAATGATCGAACCAACAAACATAATGGCGGTGGCTTCCAGATAATGATGGAAGGACCAGAAACCACCTTCCCATACTTTTTTCCCATCCACCTCGGCAATAATAAAAGCGGGTATGGTAAAAATGGCGCCTGCGGCAATGGATTCTCCTATGGAACCGACGGTTCGTGCAATATTCTCTTCCAGAATCGAACCTTTCATTAACCTCAGCAATGCCATACCGATTACAGCTGCCGGGTAAGTTGCTGCAATCGTCATACCTGCTTTAAGACCCAAATAGGCGTTTGCTGCTCCCAGAATAACGGTCATGAATAAACCGAGAATGAGGGCTCGTAATGTGAATTCGGGCATGCTCGTGTCCGGGGGAACATATGGTTTGAAATGTTTGCTCATAATGCCTCCTTGTTTAAATCCCTTCAGGAATAAAATTGCGAAATCAATATATAAAAGTAGACCTTTTTAATCAAGATATTAATGATAAGAGTTGTAGTCTCATTTTGAGAAAAATATTTTGATATTTTCTCAAAAAAACGTTAAATTATCTTAAATATAGTTGGGATGTTTTAACCTATTTGAGTGAAAAATGGAACTACCTAATCTCCAATAATATTTATAGAAGAAAAAAACAGTACTGTTTTCGTTTAATGAATTTAGACTGTGATATCAATCACCCTGACGAGAATTGAAGTGCCTAAATTCAAATCGATGGAAAATGTAATGCTTAGTACAGTCACGGAAGAGAATTTTAGCAGGAGCGTTCGGAAACCCGAGAAAAATAAGGTTGCAATTGTAGGTTACAATCCTGCGGGGATTAATGTTTATTTAAAGCTGAGTCAGCACCCCAAAGATTTGCTACGGTTTGCAGGTTTTATTCGGGTTTACGATATTGCGTTTCATCCGGAAGTAACCAATTTGCCACCCATTCTCGGGAAAATCTCCTCTTTTAAAGAAATTGTGGAGGAGTACGGGATTGAGCGGGTGATTATTGCTTTAGATCCTACCGATATCGGTAAAATTCACGAAATTATTCAGCTTTGTAAAACCAATAACGTTCAGTACGATTTAATTTCTGAATTGTACGATATTGTTTACGGACAGGTTTTTCGGCAAATTTTACTGGATATTAAACGTCCCATTGAAATCAGTTATCGGCGCTTTTTTGATCTCCTTTTTTCCATTCCGCTTTTTATTTTGTTTTTACCTTTATGGATTATCATTGCCATTGCTATCAAACTCGATTCACCGGGGCCGGTGATTTATTCCCAGGAACGAGTAGGGAAGTATGGACGCGTGTTTCGAATATTTAAATTCCGCTCCATGCGTAGCGATGCCGAAAAATTGAGCGGGCCTCAACTTGCGACCGAAAATGATCCTCGGATTACGCGAGTAGGGCGGTTTTTACGAAAAACGCGTCTGGATGAGTTACCCCAGCTTATTAATGTAATCATTGGAGATATGAGCATTATTGGGCCTCGTCCGGAACGTCCGTATTTTGTAGAGAAATATAAAAAAGAAATTCCGTTTTATATGAATCGACTGCGGGTTAAGCCGGGAATTACCGGCCTGGCGCAAGTGGAAACCGGTTACGATGAATCCATTGAAGACGTGCGTGAAAAGTTGAAATACGATATTTATTATATCGAACATCGAAAATCCGTGTGGTTAAACCTGAAGATTTTGTTAAAAACCATCTGGGTGGTCTTTACGGCTCAGGGCATTTAAACGCATTCTATGAGGGCAATTCTGTCGTTTGATATTGAGGAATGGTTTCATCCCGAGGTTTTTAATGGGGTAATTAGTCCGGATTCCTGGGAAATGCTTCCATCCCGGGTGGAAGAAAATGTGGACATTATTCTGGAAATACTGGAACGCCACAACGTCGTGGCGACTTTTTTTATTCTTGGTTGGGTAGCCGAGCGGCATCCAGAAATGGTAAAACGAATCCATCGGGCCGGGCACGAAGTTGCCAGCCATGGTTATGCCCACCGCATGATTACACAGATGACCCCGGAAGAGTTTGAAACGGATTTAGTGCGTGCATTACAGATTTTACGGAATCTTGTGGATGCGCCTGTGGCGGGATATCGGGCTCCTACATTTTCTATTACTCCACACACCCTCTGGGCGCTACCTATACTGGCTAAACATGGTATTCAGTACGATTCTTCCGTTTTTCCCATTCATCACGATCGATATGGATATCCGGATGCTCCTCGTAAACCTTACATTATTTATCAGGAGAATGAAAAGCAAATTCAAGAATTTCCGATGCCCACCGTTCAGATAGGGAAAATTCGACTACCTGTGGGAGGCGGAGGGTATTTTCGACTCTATCCTCTCTCCCTTACTAATTTCTTATTAAAAAGAGCGGAATCGCAGAAAATAACCATCATCTTTTATGCCCATCCCTGGGAATTTGATCTGCATCTGCCCTCTGTTGCCCTGCCTTTGCTTTCCCGTATTCGACATTATTCAGGAATTGGGAAAATGAAAGAACGTCTGGAACAACTTTTAAATCGATACGAGTTTACTTCTTTTACTTTATTTCATTCCAGGGTTTGAAATCTGCATGTTTTAAAGTAAATTTACTGCAGTTTAAATTTTGCTTGATATCACAGACAGCAGTTCTTATTAATATACCTTTGCGAAGGTCTGACGAAAAGCATCTTTTTAATATAATTCGGCTATGAACCGAAAATAGGATTATGTTATGGAAAAAGATGGGATTAAAATCAACTCAAGATTTCTTGATGATGAAGGAAAATACCTTTTGATTGAATTAGGAGGGTATGTCGATCAGGCAAATTGCCATCACCTTCAGCACGAAATTAACGAGGCACTTAAAGCAGATATTGTAAATATCATATTCGACCTTAAGGATTTAACTTACATGAGCAGTGCCGGTTGGGGAATTCTGGTGGGCGAAATTAAGCGATTTCGTGAAAGAGGTGGAGATATAAAACTGGCGAACATGCCACTTAATATTTATGAAGTATATCAAATGCTGGAATTTTATCATATTCTTCAGGATTATCCCACGGTTCAAGATGCCTACAATAGTTTTACCGGCAAAAAATATGCTGCTCGTAAAACGGAATCGGCTGCTCTAAACAATCAGGAAAAACCGGTAGAAACGGCTCTGAAAGTGGAGTCGGAGGATGCTCAGATGAATGAAGATAAACATGAAGAAGAACTGGTGGATAAATTCTCTCTGGAGCTGGAAGATATTTTGCAGGAGTCACCGGAAGTTACAGCAGGAAAAGAGAAAAGTTTAAAAAGGGTAGAGTTTATTCCGATTTCTATTGAAGAAACAGCCGATACAGCCAATTTGCCTCTGGCAGAAAAGGTGAAACGGGTCATCGCCAAACGCCCGTTTGCAAATATATTTCAAATTCGCAGGATTTTACGGCATGAGGAATTCGGCAATACCAAAATTGGCATTATAAGATTGTGGTTCTTATTAAAAGAATTGGATTTAGATACCCGTGAAAAACGATATCGCTTTTATCGCTCTTGTTAAAAAATGAGGAGACCAACAGTGTTAATCACTCTTTTGGAGCATCCGGTTATAAAGCCTATTGTAATTTTAATTCTTGGCGTGCTTGTGTTCTCGACCACCATAAATGCTCAAACATCACCTCAAGGGCCAACCAGACAAACGCAGATAGTTTCGCCCCAACCCGAGAACATTTCTGAAGAAGAATATCCCTTTCATCCCGGGGATGGAGTATTGGTTTCGGTGTTTCCGGATACCGCTTCTTTTTTAAACCGTATTTTTCCCATTGATGATACCGGACATATTTTAATGCCCATTGTGGGCAAAGTAAATGTCAGCAAAATGACTGAACAAGAACTGGTGGATTTTATTTTGAAAAATTTCAATGAATATTTAAAATATCCCTATGTTCAGGTAAGGCCATTAATCCGGGTGAGTGTTTTAGGAGGTGTTCGGAGGCCGGGATTTTATTATATAGATCCGAATCGTTCCTTATGGGAGTTAATTTACGAAACAGGTGGTCCTGTAAGGGAGGATGGTTTGAAGAAGATGAAATGGGAACGGAATCGGGAATTTGTTTCTAAAGATTTAATTCCCTATCTTCAGAGTGGTCAGTCGCTTGCGCATATGGGATTAAAATCAGGAGATCAGATCTGGACTCCTTCTCAACGAGCCAGAACCTGGGTCGATATCTTCCGAGATCTTATGATTGTTGCCAGTTTTTTTATGACGTTCTACGTAATTTATCGCGATTATCGACGAGATGAATTAAGGTATGGTCGGTATTATTATTAAAAAAGTGAGAGGTTATTATGAGTTACAAAAATAATGGCTGGGGGAACAAACAAACAGGTCAACATTCGGATTTTGACATTAAAAAGTACATTAAAATATTTACCAAACGAAAAAAACTGATTTTGCTTACCACATTAGTGGTAGGAGTTCTCTGGAGTGTGTTTGTTTTAAATTTTATGGGTTCTCCTACTTACCAGGCTCAGGTGGTTTTGGGGTTCGAGGATCCACGAAAAATGGGGGATATGACGGATAGCAGAGGGCGTTCTACTAAAGAAAACGAAAGCAAAGCCCGCCTGGCACGTACCCGGGTGCTTCTGGCCAATGTGGTAAAAAGACTTAATTTAAACGTGGATATATTAACTGAAGGGTTGGATTTAGACAAAGCCATTAAATATGTTTATGCAGATCGCAATAGTATTCCCGGATATTATAAGCTGGTAATCCATGGGCAGAATGTGGATGTCATATATTCCAATCCGGAAGATGACATTGATCCCAGAAAAATAGCTACCATTTCCGTAGGCGATACCTTAAAAATAAATCATTTTACCATGTTCCCGAATTGGGAATATTTGAAATTAAAAGATGTGAAAGAATTTGAGTTTAAAATTCGGGAGTTTGATAGAGCCATTGAAGATTTATGGAATAAAATTAGTTATTCGCTGGATAGAACGCGCATAATTCTTACCTTAATTGTAAAAGATAAAGATCCGGAACGCGCTGCACTTATTGCCAATACCCTGGCCGATGAATATATCAAATTCAATCTGGCGATGAAACGGCGCCGCACTGAAGAAATTATGAAAATCCTGGAGAATCAATTAAAAATTGCTAAAGAAGATCTGGACAAATCCAACGAACGCTTGAAAAAATTTAAAGAGGAAAATCCCTGGGTTGTACTTAGCAATGATGCGAATATGCCGTTAACCCAGATTACCAATCTAAATAACCGGATAAACTCCATAAATTTAAAAATAAAAGATGTGCAAAATCTTTTAAAACGAATTGCCAAAGTTAGTAATTTTGATGAAAAAATAACTACTTATCGGGAATTATTGACTTATTTAAGCTCTCAGGGATTTCCTACAGCGCCCGCGTTGGAAGCTGAATTTGAGGAGTTGAATAACGAGCGCAATTCAATAATTGGGAATTATGCTCCGGCCCATCCTGTAGTTAAAGAAAATGAGAAAAAGTTTAAGATTTTATGCTCAAAAATCGAAAAGGCAGCAAAAAAATTTATTCGTTCGCTTAAAGCGGAAAAGCAGCGAATTCTGAAGGATATTGAACAGGAGAAATTTAAACTTACTAATTTGCCTTCTAAGGAATTAACTCTGGCCGAGTTGACCCGGGATAGAGATGTTAAAGAGAATTTGTATTCTACATTACTTTCCAAATATAACAAGGCGAAAATTGCTTATGAGGTAGAGGTACCTGACGTATTTTTAATTGATGAAGCAACTCCCCCAATGCGTGCGGGTAAGATGTTGTTTGTTATTAAAAATATTCTGCTGGGATTGATAATCGGATTTCTTTTAGGGGGAGGGCTGGCGGTGGTATTGGAATTTTTTGATAAAACAGTTCAGGATTCTCACGAGTTGCAGAAAAAACTTCCGCTGCCCATTATTGGTAATATCCCCTTTATTGAAGTGAAAGAACCTGAATGGGAAGAGCTGGAAGATGACGTCCCCAAACAAGATGCTAAACTGATTACCCTGGATTATTCTCCCACTATTGCTTCGGAGGCGTACCGGGAATTGCGGACCAAAGTACTCTTTCAGAATCAAAGCAAGAAAGTCTCGATATTATTAATTACCAGCCTTGGGCCAGGGGAAGGGAAATCTTTAACCATTTCTAATCTGGCCATTACCATTGCCCAGCAAAAGATTCCTACTTTACTTATTGATGGAGATCTACGGCGCGGTGTACTGCATAATGAATTTGGCGATAAAAAACGACCCGGGTTATCTGATTTTCTGGTAAGCAATGCTACGATTGATTACGATAATTTAAGCAAAATTATTCAGCAAACTATGGTACCAAACCTGTTTTTAATTAGTTCGGGATCTCAGGTGCCAAATCCCGCAGAAATTATTGGCTCGCAACGTATGAAAGATATACTTCAGGTGTTGCGAGGGCGTTTTGGAATGATTTTAATTGATTCTGCTCCATTCCAATCTACCCCAGATGCTGCTGTTCTGGCAAACTATGCGGATGCAGTTATCCTGGTGGTTAAAGCTGGATACACCAATGTGGAACTTCTGGGAGACAAAGTGCGGGAATACCAGCCCATTCGCGACAAATTAATGGGCGTTGTATTAAATGGAGTAAAAGTGAATCTGAAAAAACATTATTACAAATATTCGTATTATAACTACTAAATCGTGTGACTATGGAGAATGTGGTTATTCGGGAATTCTCGGGAGATGGTCGACAGTGGGACCAATTTATCCAACAACATACTGAAGCAAAAATTTATCATTTGTATCGCTGGAAGTCGGTTGTTCAGGAAGCATTTGGACATCAATCTTTATATTTAGCAGCCTATCGAGGGGAAGAACTGGTAGGTGTTCTTCCCTTGATTTTTTTTAATTCCTCGCTTTTTGGTAAATTTCTGGTGTCTGTTCCCTTTTTCAATTATGGGGGGGAACTTGTCGCCGATTCCGAGGTGCGACAGGCTTTCTATCAGCATCTCCAGCCATTTGTACAGGAAAAGGGCTATCAGTTTGTGGAGTTCCGCCACGATCGTCCAATTGACACCGATTTGCCGGTGAAACAGCATAAGGTTACGTTCATCCTTCCTCTGCCCGAAAATACGGAAACTTTGTGGAAATCGCTAAAAGCTAAAGTTCGCAGCCAGGTGCGGCGTCCGCTAAAGGAATATATGAGCGCACAGGTAGGGGGAATTGAGCTACTTGATGACTACTACCATGTGTTTGCCCGGAATATGCGCGACCTGGGAACACCGGTTTATGCCCGAAAGTTTTTTGCGACTATTTTGAATCATTTCCCGAAAGAAGCCCGACTGGTGGTGGTGTATTCCCGGGAGCAAATTCCCGTGGCAGCCGCATTTTTGCTGGGCTTTCGGGATACCATGGAAATACCCTGGGCATCTTCCCTACGGGAGTACAACCGGTTTAGTCCCAATATGTTACTTTACTGGAAGTGTTTCGAAACAGCAATCGAAAATGGCTTTCGGTACTTTGATTTCGGGCGTTGTACACCGGGTAGTGGTACTTATCGCTTTAAAAAACAATGGGGTGGAACGGAGAAACCGCTCTACTGGTACTACATTCTTCCCGAAGGTGAAGAACTGCCTCAGATTAATCCTGAAAATCCAAAATATGAACTGGCAATTAAAATCTGGCAGAAACTGCCGGTGTGGTTCACGAAATTAATTGGCCCTAAAATCATAAAAAATATACCGTAACGTCCATTCATGTGGCAAATCGTATTCTGGACTTCGCTTTTGGTGTCTCTGTATGTTTACCTCGGGTATCCACTCCTGTTGTGGTTGTGGCAGTGTTTCCGGCAGAACCGCTGGAAGGTGGATGTAACCTTCCAGCCCACCGTAACTTTTATTATTTCGGCTTTCAATGAAGAAGCAGTAATTGGGAAAAAGCTGGAGAATACTCTGAGTCTGGATTACCCCCGGGAGAAGATGGATATTCTGGTGGTCTCGGATGCTTCGGAAGATCGTACGGATGAAATTGTCCGGGGATATTCCTCGCAAGGGGTTCGGTTATTGCGTATGCCCGAACGGCGGGGGAAGACTTTTGGGCTGAATCATGCTCTAAAGGAAGCGCGCGGGGAAATCGTCATATTTTCCGACGCCAATGCCATGTATCATCCCGGAGCGGTAAAGGAGCTGGTAAAATATTTTAGTGATCCCCGGGTTGGTTACGTGG
>JALXCH010000029.1 GCA_026991005.1 Calditrichia bacterium
CCTTCTTGCATGGGAGCCGTGTGGATAACAAAATTATAAGGTGGTTTGTTGAGCGCAGTATTGATGCGACCCAGCACCTCTTTCATGGTTACGGCCAGATGTTGTACCAATTCATCAGAGATGTGTTCGTAATGGGACATGTGTTGTTTGGGAAGAATCCAGGTTTCGAAGGGAAAACGGGCGGCGTACGGTTCGATGGCGACGAAAAATTCCTCTTCGTACACCAGCCGTACCGCGTCTTTAATCTCCTGGCGAATAATGTCGCAGAAAATGCAGCGCTCTTTGTAATCAAAATAGGTCTTTGCACCGTTAATTTCTTCAATAACCCGTTTGGGAAGAATGGGTGTGGCGATAAGCTGGGAATGGGTGTGTTCCAGGGAAGCACCGGCGCTGGAGCCGTGATTCTTAAAAATCATGGCATATTTCAAACGAATGTCTTTCTTCAGATCCAGCACTCGCTCCCGATACACCCGAAACACATCGTAAATGGCCGAAACCTCCAGATCGGCCAGATCCTTTTCGTGGTCGGGTGTTTCGATAATCACTTCGTGAGCACCCACCCCGTTCATTTTATCGTAAATACCCTCTCCCTGGCGATTGAGCTGACCTTCGATGCGCAGAGCGGGATATTTATTGGGAACCACACGTAACGTCCAGCCGGGTTTGTTGGGAGGGGAACCATCCGGACGGATGGCAAAGATTTCCGGGGGTGTTTTGTCCTCGTTACCGTAACAGAAAGGGCAAAAGCCTCCTTTCCTTTCTTCTTTGATTTCCTCGAAATCAGATGGCCGTTTCCCGCGCTCGGTGGAAATAATGACCCAACGTCCGATAACCGGATCTTTTCGCAGTTCAGGCATACAGGAGATTTTTTTCGTTTACTTTATATTTTTTAATCATTTATAAATTTAAATAGAAATGAATTTGTAAGCAAGGAGAAAAAGAGTTTACCAGATACCCGAAAGAGCGTTATTTACCCCTAACAGATGTGAATTTATGCAGCATCTAAATTTTCATATTTTGTTAATTTATTTCATTATTCGGGAGCGGGATAAAAGCAAATTCGGCTAAATGCTTCGCTTCTCCACTCCTGGCGTTCCAATTCCACGGTAAGCCCGGGGAAAATGCTCCCATTCTCCCACCGCACCCGGGCATCGTCCTGAAATGTGGGGGCTTTTTCGGGAAGATGGCATTTCTTCAGGGCTTTGTTTATTCCCTGCACGGGACGTGGGAAATCTACACACACCCGCTCGATTAAAGAATCCTTTTTGCTTATCAGGAAGGTAACCCCGTGTTGAATCTGTTCCGTTGTTGTGGTGGTTACTTCCATAACGGTTTCCTGATGAGAACCCAGACCCAGGTCACCAAAGAAAAGCTGGTAAGTGCTATCCGTTTCCTGGATGACCTCTCCATCGCTACCGAAAATGGTCTGGAAATAGATGAGCGGGAAAAACCGATGGTAGGCAATACTAAAATACACTCCGGGGCTGTAGAGGTTCAGGTAAGGGAATCCCACCGAAGGTCCCCACACGAACATGGAATCGTATTTTTCGTTATTGAAGAGAATCCAGTTTCCCTGGCGGCGCTCCACCTCAATGCGCTGGCCCCGGCGCAGTTGCCCCCAGATTTGTCCATTGGGTTCATCTCGAACATTTTCTTTTTCAGCAGTAACTACCGCATGTTTGGGTAGTGTGGGAATTTCGATGGGTGCCGGTTCCCTGGTCGTCTGCACGGTTCTGGTAGTTTTGGGCTGGCAGGAAAAAAGAAATAGCCCCACAATCGTACTTATGACTGCAATCTTCAAAAGCTTCATTAAAAACTCCTGTAAACATTAAACGTAAACATGCTAAACCCGGCAATGTAAAAATTGTTCCGGGAAAAGCATGAATTTCAAATATACGAACTCTTTCATTTATTCAAAAGAAGGAGTGAAAATAAGGGTGGACGGAGAAAAGGAGTTCGGAGGATAGAAAGTAAAAGGTTCCAACCCGGTTGAGGCAATTATAAAGTCAATTCATTCTTCGGTATTAAAATGTTCTCTTCCTTATTGATATTATTTACCAATATTCCAGGACATATAACGGAATATTGGTAGTTACATTCATTTATCGTACCATTTTTTCTGGAAGAATCTGGTTAACTTCATATAATTGATCTACCTTTATCCCAAAATTTGAATTAAGAATTTTGAATTATGTAGGTTCGTGCAGATTGGACAATTTGGTGCTATGAAACAAAATAATTTTCTGTCAGGATTTTAAGCCAATAAAGATGCAAAAAGGGTGAAAATGAAAAATTATGGCATTAGGAGTGCGAAGCACTCACATAAGGTTAGCCCGGGGCGAAGCCCTGGGAATAATGAACACACCAAAAATTGAGCCCTGAAAGGGCGATACGGACGGAATTGAGAAATTTGAATTAAGAATTTTGAATTGATTTGAATCGTGCGCAATGTTAAGGATTTTTCGCTTCGCTGGCACTCAGAATGACAGGTTGTAGCACGTCTCTCCCGAGGCGTTATGCTGCGAAGCAGCATTCATTGCCCACCAGGAGTGTTACCGACTCCAGATAGCCGGGCTACATTGCTTACTCTAATCATTTGCATTCCCTTAACAAGCTCTTTTTAAAATCCTCAGGTACTTCCACAAATTACGCAGGTTGATATTTAACCAGTAGAGTAGAAAAGGGAATGTAAAGGGAATTCCTTTACATTCGCCTTTCCCCTCGTCAAACCGGACGTGCGGATTTCCCGCATCCGGCTTT
>JALXCH010000030.1 GCA_026991005.1 Calditrichia bacterium
GCACATCCAGTTGCAACACAGCCACCTGTTTCAGGCGATATTCTAATCCCGCGCTAAAAGACAGGGCATCTTCGCTGATACGAGTGGTGGTTCGTTCATAATTGTAGTAACTATGAAAAAGACGGGCTTTAATTCCCCAAAAAATCGGGAACCGAATGTTGCCAAAATACCCCACATTCTGCCCGCCGAAACCGTTTTGATAAATCACGCCCAGAGTTCCATACCGACCACTTAAGGTGAGCAACACTCGGGAGTCCGTATCGGAAACATTTCCAGGGATAATCTGAGTAATTCCGTACATGGTGTAAAAATATTGCAACCCGACCTGTGCCCATTTAAGCTGGTAGTACATTCCCAGCCTGAGCTGGTTATGGGCATGGACTTCAAACATGCTGAAAAAAGAATCTTCATAAATGCGTGGGCGCTGGGAGTTGTATTCTGCCACCAGCGTCCAGGGCAAGGTTAGATAAGTTAAGCGCATCCGAAACAGTTGATATTTTTTTTGCAACAGATTGTAATCCATCCGTACATAATAACCGAACCGGGGAATGAGCTTTCCGCCCAGACTTACCCCCAACTGCCGCCACACTGCTTCTTGCTGACGAACTTTCTGAAAAAAGCTCACTTCCGTACGGAAACGTTGGGAAAAACGTAGAGCAATTTGTCCCCCAGCGGCATGGGCTTCGTTCCATTTGAGGAGATGAAACGTTCGATTGGAGGGAGCCAGCGTTCCAGCCACTAACCGCAACCGCACTTTCGAGTTGGGAGCAATTTGCAATTGTCCCCCATCAATAACACCATTCACCACCCCATAAAACAAAAATTGGCGACCGATTTTAATATGCACTTCCGGTTGGGGCTGCCAGAAATAATACAAATTGTACACCCGTTCGGCAATTTCCCCGGGTTTTCCTCGCCGGGCAAAACGCCAATAGGTGTTCAAATAATTGCGGGGCAATTGCTTGCTCCGGAAGCGCAACCAGAATCCGTGGTACATATCCGTTATCCGATTGCCTTGCGCATCCTGCCAGAGGTAGAAACTGTTCTGCCAGTATCCATTCAGGGTAATTTGCGCATTTATGGGGAGAACCAACCCGAGTAATAAGATAAAACTAAAAGTACCTATTATCCTGTTCATAATCACCCTTTGTGATTTATGATGAATGGAAATTGTTGCTACCTACATTAAGACATTAGGAATTAATACATATTCCATTTATTCAAGAATCGTAGTACCATTAAAAAAGACTGGAGAATTCGAGATTAATCTTTTTATTTACATAAAGTGCTTCAATGAAATGTTTAATAAATTATTTTTACTCCATTAATCATGCTAAATTGAAAATATGATTTACTTGCACTATTTTTCCCTTATTTTTATAGACACAAAACAATTTATTAAATCAAAAGAAATATTTCAATAGGATTTTACAATAAACAATTCTTTATATGCAGATATACCACATGTTATCTATTGCACTATATTTCAATCTTTCAAAATAACATTTTTTGGAAGGTTTAACTAAAGCCACATTAAAACTGAGCGAAATGAATTAGTAGATTGCTCAAATAACCAATCACGTCAAAAAAATTTTATTTTCCCTCTAAACACCAAAAGCCCTTCCTCCGGATACGGAAGAAGGGCTTTGTTTTTTCTGAATTTCTCGGATTGTTTAAGGGGTTAGGCGATAGATAGTGCGGGGGAAGGGAATGGTTTCGCGAATGTGGTGTACGCCGGTAATCCAGGCTACGGTTCGCTCAATTCCCAGCCCGAAACCGGAGTGAGGTACGCTTCCGTATTTTCGCAAATCCAGATACCAGGTAAAAGCGTCCATGGGTAAATTGTGCTCTTTGATGCGTTTCACCAGGGTGTCGTAATCATCTTCGCGCTGGCTTCCGCCAATGATTTCCCCATATCCTTCCGGGGCCAGCACATCCATAGCCAGTGCCAGAGCATCATTTTCGGGATCGCGCTTCATGTAAAATGCTTTTACCTGCGCCGGATAACGATGCACAATCACCGGTTTTTCAAATTGCTCGGAGATGATGGTTTCATCTCCACCCCCAAAATCATCACCCCAGGGGAAATCCACACCATTCTTCTTTAAAATCTCCACCGCTTCGGTGTAAGTGATTTTGGGGAAAGGCGGAATCACTTTTTCCAGACGGCTGGTATCCCGTTCCAGAATATCCAGCTCCATCTTCCGGTTTTTTAGCACGCGCTGCACAATGTAGCTAATGAATTCTTCCGCCAGCTTCATATCATCATCCAGATCAAAATAAGCAACCTCGGGTTCCACCATCCAGAATTCGGTGAGATGCCGCCGCGTTTTGGATTTCTCCGCCCGGAAAGTAGGGCCAAAAGTGTACACCTTACCAAATGCCATGGCAGCAGCTTCGGCATACAACTGCCCACTCTGGGTTAGATAGGCTTTATCGCCAAAATAATCCGTTTCGAACAGTGTGGTGGTTCCTTCGC
This sequence comes from Calditrichia bacterium, assembly GCA_026991005.1. The sequence continues at coordinate 2,480 of JALXCH010000030.1, forward strand.
AGGCAGCGGGAGTAAAAATGGGAGCATCCACCAGAATAAAATGCCGTTCGTTGAAAAAATCGCGAATAGCGGAAATAATTTCGTGCCGAATTCGCAAAATTGCGAACTGCTTGCGGCTGCGCAGCCAGAGATGCCGATGATCCATCAAGAAATCGATGCCGTGCTCTTTTTTGGTAATGGGGTAATCCACCGCCGCCTGGACCAACCGCATATCTGTCACGTGCAGCTCGTACCCCAGAGGCGAGCGCTTGTCTTCCCGTACCCAGCCCTTCACAATCAGTGAGGACTCCAGCCCCATTTTATCGTACAGTTCAAAAATTTCTTCCGGAACATCGTTCTTACTCACCACACATTGAATGATGTTTGTGCCGTCCCGCACCAGTAAAAACTGAATTTTCCCGCTGGTGCGTTTATTATAGAGCCAACCGGCAATAATCACTTCCTGATCCAGATACCGGTGAATATCTTCGATGTACACACGTTGCTTGTAACTGGTTAAATCCAACATAGCTTCTCCTTTTTCGCTTTACCTTCTAAAATCTCCTTCGGGTGCCGTGAGAATCGATTTATCGAAGCGCGGAAATTCTTTTAAATTAGCCAGATGGTAAGAAAAATTGGCGATATGACGGGCGATTTTCGCCAGCTTGCGGTAATCGATTTTGTCGGGCGTATCCCGGGGACTGGTGTAATCGGTATGGAAACCGGTGAAATAGTACACCACCGGAATACCATGAGGCTGAAAATTAGCGTGGTCGCTTCCGCTGGTGAAGTACACATTGGGATCGAACATCAGGTGAAGATTGACCGGCTGGTTTGCTTCCTGGGCCAGTTTCTTTATCGCGGGAGTTTGGGCGGAATAAAGCAACATCACCTTATTTTCGGCATCCTCATCTTTCATGGGTCTCCGCAGTGCCATAAAACTAAAGGAAGCATCTCGCCCCACCATATCCATGTTGATGACTGTTTTAATCTGGTTTAAGGGAATGGGTGGGTGATCGGTGAAATAGAGGCTGCCCAGCATCCCCTTCTCTTCCGCATCCCAGAAAGCAAATAGAATACTGCGTTCCGGCCGTTTGCTTTCGGGAAGATGCGCATACGCCCGTGCGACACTTAAATTGGCCACATCTCCCGAAGCGTTATCGTCGGCTCCTCGATAAATCCCGTCTTCCCGCACCCCTTCATGGTCGTAATGGGAACCAATCAAAATGTACTCCTGGCGCAGTTGGGGATTTCTGCCGGGCAATATCGCCAGAACGTTGCGACATTGCCGCACATCCTCCCCTTTTTTAGCGATTTGAATATTCCAGGTAAAATCGGGGAAACCTTTCCCCTCCCAGGCAAAGCTTTTTTTGTGCTTCTTCCCCAACCATTTGCGCAATTTTTTAAGGTTGGATTGGTAATTCTTCTCGATCCAATCCCCAAACACTTTTTCCGAGAAGGCCGGCGAAAGCAAAATGACCGGCACACCCGGCTCGTTTTTTAAAGTAAATTGCTTCTCCTGCAACTGGCGAGCTCTGCGTTTTAGAATGCGTTCCACTTTGGTTCGGTTCTCGGGAGAGGGAATCAGCACCACCGCCACTGCACCCATGCGGGCCGCCGTGCGCGCTTTTTGCAATACCAGTGAGTAAACGGTCTGATGCTTCCCGTTGAAGAAAACCAGCGAGTCGGTTTCCAGCGGTTCTCCGTAGTATGCCACCAGCAATTTGTTCTGGCATTGCACCCGGGTAAAATCGTCGTACTGATATTCCGGTGCCTGAATGTCGTAACCCGCAAAGACCGCCTTACCCTGGTAATTCACATCCCGGGGGGAATTGAAGAAGTAAAAGAAATCCTTTCCAAATTCGGCGTTTGTGATCTCCTTTTTACCTCCTACCGAAAGAGAAATTTGCAATTGGTTGGGAACCATTCCCACAATTTCGAAATACTGGTAATAATTTTCCAGCAATTCAATTGAATCGCGCGGTGCTACTGGATTTAACCCCAGTCCCAGCATGCGGCTGGATAAAAAGGCGCCAGCCGTGTAACCGCCGGGCAGTCCCGCTTCCCGCCCCTGTAATTCCCGGGAAGCTAAAAAATATACATCTCCCCGAGCCGTCTGGGGCGAAATCACATTTAAAAGCGGGAAATCCTGCGCTACCACCAGCGCTGCCAAAACCAGCACCCCAATCAGAACTGCTGGAAATGGGTAAACAGAATATTTCCGAGGTTTCATAATACCTCCTGCAACATTTCGCATCAAAAGATTGAACCCAATTTATTTCCGGCTTTTCTACAAACTTTTAAATACCCGTGCCAGCGAGAATCCCGGCGCTTCTAACTGCAAATCCAGAAAATAACCAAAAGGTGTTTGCCATACCTGGTAACCGGCATTCTCCAGTTTCGCCTGTACTTCGTCAAATATCTTCTGCACAAATTCCGGTTCCGCCTTGCTTTCGGAAAGATGCGCAAACGAGTGCAGAACAACCTTCTTGCTCCCCACTTTCGGCGCCAACCATTTGATGTTTTTCAACAACTTATTTTTCACACTTTTCTCCCGTTCCATGTCCTCGGCCTCTCCGTGCACAAAAGCCACAATCACATCCTGATGTTCCTGCTGCACCTGCTGCTCGGGCACCGTATCCAGATTCTTCACAGCCGTTTTGTAAGCAAAGCGGTTGCAGTAAATCATTAACAATTTCATCCGTACGCTCCGTTTGATTTTCAAAAACCAAATTTACAATTTTTTTAGATGAATCCCAAATTGCAATTCAGAATCCGGTTAATCCAGATTTTACCTGCAAACAGCGCTCACCGAAACACTTGAACATGGAGGAAAAAGCGGTGAGATACACCCCCTGCCCATTTAATTTTATCTCCCCTTTGACATGCTTATTTTGCTTATCGAATATATTACAAAGAGAAGAAGAAAAGAATGGGAGAGCCATGGAATTCTGCCTGGCAATGTTGCTTTTTAGTGCGTTGGGAGAAATGCTGGAGGAACTGTTTAATTACCGGTGTGAATGGCTTTCAGTTCGAGAAATATGCCATCGCTCTACTAATTTTAACGAGAGTGAGGAATGTGGCTACTCTGAAACTCAGTTCGCAGAATATCCCCACTGTGCTAAAATGACAAAACTGATGCAGAAAAGAACCCCCTCCCTTTCCTGCTATTTCTATTTACACAAAATTTGTTACACTTCCATAACAACACAAACACAATCGGTTTCTTCATCGTTAAATCCTCTTTTTTTCAGCCATTATAACCGTATAAATCCCCAAAATCATTTTTTTTCATTTCGGGAAAAACGATCGGGATTTGCTCTTCCGTAAAAAGCAATTTAAGGGGTGTTTCGTACACGTCTTCCAGTAACGATTTTTCTCCAATCTCCCGGGCCGTTCCTCGGGCAAGGAGCCTCCCCTCCTTCAAAACAAAGATGCGATCGCTAAACCGCAAAGCAAGATTCACATCATGGGTGACCATCACAATGGTCTTTTGCTGGCGTTCCTTCAGACGGAACAGGATTTCCAGAAAATGCATCTGGTGTTTCAAATCCAGTGCTGTGGTGGGTTCATCCAGAAGCAACACCTCCGGTTGTTGAGCCAATGCCGAAGCAAGCACGACCCGCTGTCTTTCCCCTCCGCTCAAAGAGAGAAAAGGCCGCTGGCGCAACTCCCAGCATTCGGTTTCGCGTAAAGCCTCTTCCACAGCCTGAATATCTTCCGGAGAATTCCCGGGCTGCAATCCTTGATAGGGAAATCGCCCCATCATTACAATTTCCCGGGCAGTAAAGTTAAAAGAAGAGGTAAAATGTTGCGGCACATACCCCACCAGTCGGGCAAACTCCTTGCGGGAAAATTGATAAATCTCTTTTTGGTGAAAGCGAATCCTCCCGTTTTGCAGGGGAAGAATTCCATCCAGAAGTTTTAGAAGTGTGGATTTCCCAGCTCCGTTTGGTCCGATGATGCTCACCAATTCTCCTGCGGTCACCCGGAAAGAAATGTCATGCAGTACGGGTTTTTCTTTGTAAGAGAATGTGAGCTTTTCCACCTCAATCATGGTTTCTTCTCGAAATTGGTTACAAGGCGATAAAATTCCAGTGCCACCCGGGCAACCCGCGGGCCGGGAATGAGAAACATATCATCATCGTAAATATACACATTTTTATTCTTAACCGCAGGAATTGAAGGAAATGTTTGCCAGAGTTGCAGGATGGTTTTACGGCGTTTTAAATCCACAGTGTGCGGGGGATGAAATTCCAGGATAATTTCCGCAGAAGCGCCCAGTAAATCTTCCAGATTCACGGAAAAATATCGCAATGATATCTCAGGAAAGACATTTCTCCCGCCCGCCAGCTGCCATAGCTGCCCCAGATAACTGTTCACTCCCGCTGCGTACAAACCCCGCAGTTCCCCTTTCTGGCGCCCGATTAGAAGCAGGGCTGTGGGATGATAAGGAATCTGGCGAGATTTTTTTTCGATAACCTCAAGGGTATCTTTAATTCCCTGGACGACTACCTTGGCTCGACGGGGAACTCCTAACGTATCCCCTAATTGAATAATGCTCTGCAAAATATCCGGGATGGTTTCATCCGGTAATTCCAGTACGCGAAGCCCCAGACTCTCCAATTTTCGCCGCTTTTCCTTTGAAGGGAGCATGACAATCAAATCCGGGTGCAACGCTAAAATTTTTTCGTAATTGGTGTCCAGGTACCCGCCAACGGAGGGGATTTTCTTTACCGCAGGGGGATAGCGGCAATATTCGGTTCGTCCCACCAGGCGATTCTGTACGTTCAGTTTAAAAATGATTTCGGTAATGTTGGGAGCCAGGGAGACAATCCGTTCCGGAGGTTTGGCCAATAGATGTCCCCAGACGAGCAAAACAAAGCCCCAGAGCAAAACAGAATAGCGGATCTGGGACTGCCGGGCCGTAACCATTCTTTTTGTTTTCCGAAAAATGTGGTTAAAACTATTCATTGACGAATGTTTAATTCCTGTGTAAACATTAGAGTTACTTTAGTTAAACAGTTTTTCAACTTCCCGATGTTCTGCCACCCGGGCACATTCACAAACAGGAAAAACTAATTCATAAAAAGTGAATTCCCAAATTTAAAGGAACGTCGGGTAGTAACCCAAACGTTCCCCTTTCTCTTGAATTCACGAAAGATTCCTGTCTCCACAAATAACCAACCCTATTAAAAATCACCGCACCAACACCATTGCACGTACCTGATGAGCTTTTCCAGCGGTGAGCCGATAATAGTAAATTCCGGATGCCACCGGATTCCCCCAATGATCCCTTCCATTCCAAACGACCTTATGCGTTCCGGAAGGAAGGAACGCATTTACCAGAGTTGTGATTTTTTCTCCCCGAACATTAAACACATCCAGTTGCACCTTTGCCGGGGCAGCAAGCTCAAATTCGATGGTGGTTTGGGGATTGAAGGGATTGGGATAATTTCCCAATAAGGTAAATTGCCGGGGAATCGTTTCCTGCCCCTTAACAATTCCCGTAGAAGCCGGTTCGTAAACAGCAACCGACACCGGTCCGTCCCCTACAGGATAGGCGGCGATGCGCTGGTATGCCGAATTAAAAACCCGCAGGGAATCGGCATTAAAGTCGGTGACGTAAATGTTCTGGTCAGCATCGATGGCAATGCCGGGACCTCCGGGTAAAGGATTGGAGGTATCCACCTCAAAACTTCCCGTAGCCTGGTTGTACACCAACACTCCGCTACCGAATGTACCAAGCACAAATCGCGCATCCCCCATGGCGCGAATGGAGGTAATGAACGTTGTGGTGTGTACCGTATCAATGGGTTGCAGGGTATTTAAATCGAATATGTGAACGGAACCGGAAACCGTGACATAATCTCCGGTACAGGCAACAAGCAAATGTCCCAGGCTGTCTGCCGTTACATCCTGGGGATTTACAGCGACGTGCAGGGTATCCACCACCTGGAGGGAATTTAAATCAATTACGGTAACTTCTCCCGGATTGTATCCCGAACCGTTAAATCCGCTGTTGGCAACAAACAATTCATGCCCGGCGATGCACATCCCCTCCGGACCGGTACCCACGGAAATATGTTGTAGCACCTGTCCGGTTTGCACATTCACCAGTGCCACTTGATTGGTAAACAATTCACTCACAAACGCAAGGGAATCGTTCCAGAATACGATATTCCAGGGATTAGAGCCACTTCCGATGTCGATATGGGACAGGGTGCTCAGGGGATTTAATCCAATTACCTGAATTTCGTTCAGTCCGGAATTCACCACATAACCGGTGGTACCTTGCAACACGATCTGATTGGTGTACAATCCCAGCGCCAGAGCATCAATGGTCACATTCTGGTTTTCCAGATTTACCACGGAAAGATTCTGCCCCAGGCTATTCACCACGTAAGCGGTTTTGGGGATGGACTGCGAGAAAGCCATTCCGGTGAACAATCCCAGAATCCACATCCATAGCCATACACGTTTCATAATTGCCTCCTTTTTTAATGAATTGAATACCTTCTGTTTACGATATCCTTCGGTTTTAAAAATTGCGTTGAATTTCCACGGAAAACTGCACCTGGCGCCCCGGCATGGGATAGCCAAATATTAACTGGTAGTTTTCGTTAAAGATGTTTTTAACCGCCAGCGAAAGGGAAATTTCCAGCATCCCGGGAGAAAAATGGTACGACGCCAGAGCATCCCACACCTGATAAGGGGGTAAACTGGTTCCCGCCGAATTTGCCGGTACGGTTTCCCGC
>JALXCH010000031.1 GCA_026991005.1 Calditrichia bacterium
AAATTCGGGAAAATATTTCTCTACCACAAGCGCCCCGATTTTAGCCACTATGGAATGGATCCCACCAAAGAAAATTTCACTTTAAATAAGTTTAAGAAATTATTACATTTAAAAGGGGTGCCCATAAAACTGTTTCTAATGGATCAGCACCTGATTGCGGGTATCGGGAATATTTACGCCAGCGAAATTCTGTTTCGAGCGGGCATCAGTCCTTTTCGACCGGCACGGGAGGTCAGCGAGGCGGAAGCGGAGCAATTATTCCATTCCGTTAAAGAAGTGCTGAAGGAAGCAATTGAACGATTCGGTACGACCTACAGTGCCTATCGAACGGTTGATGGTACCCGTGGAACAAATCAAAATTTTTTACGGGTGTACCACCGCGCAGGTGACCCGTGTGTGCGCTGTGGAACTCCCATTCAAAAAGTGATACTGGGGAATCGTTCTACATTTTATTGTCCAAATTGCCAGAGGTAGTGCATGAAGAAACAAAATCCCATTGTGACCCTGTTAACCGATTTCGGGACCGAGGATGGATATGTGGGAGCCATGAAAGGAGTGCTGTTGCGTGCCGTTCCCGGAGTGACCATCGTGGACATTTCCCACGAGATTGAACCGTACGGAATTCGCAGCGCAGCGTTTGCTTTGCTGAATTCCTACCATTATTTCCCCTCCGGTACGGTGCATGTGGTGGTAGTGGATCCGGGAGTGGGTACCTCGCGCAGCGGCCTTGTGGTTCAAACCGGCGATTATTTTTTTGTGGGTCCGGATAACGGTGTGTTCTCTTTTGTTTACGAGCAGGAAACGTTTCAGGCTTTTCGCATATCCGAAAAGGAGTTTGGGGAACAGGTTAGCCCCACCTTCCACGGCCGGGATATATTTGCCCCCACGGCAGCACGTTTACTAAATGGTGAAAAAATCGAGACTTTTGCCGAACCGGTTCAATCTCTGGAGTCGTTTTATTTTCCCTTTCGTAAGGAAGATGATCATCGCATTGTGCTTAATGTGCTTCATATCGACCATTTCGGAAATCTTATTTTAAATATTACCCGGGAAGAGTTTCAAAAATTAGGGCTTCCCGAGAATGTTCGCATCAAATTCAAAAACGGGTTTCTGTACGGTATTCAGCGAACGTTTGCCGATGCCGGAGAGGGACAGATTCTTGCCCTCTGGGACAGTAGCGGATTTTTACAGATTGCCCAGAATCGGGGAAACGCTGCCCGTCTGTTAAAAATGAGTGTGGGCGATCCGGTATTTCTGGAACTTTCCTGATGGTAAAGAGGCAATCAGAGAAATAAAATACCCTGTTCCCACGGGATTGAATATTGGGAAGAAATTATGGTAACCTGGAAGGACAGTCAGTTTCGAAAAAATTACAAAACCATTGTTGCCTCGGTATTATTGGCATTTTTGCTGTGGTTTATGGTGAAGATGAACAAAGTGTACGAATACTCGCTGGATATTCCCATTCAATACATTAACATCGATGCCGATAAAATCTTCAAATATCCCCTGAAGCAAAACGTTCGGGTGGCTTTTGTGGGGAAGGGGCTGGACTTGCTCCGTCTTCCGTTTTACCATCTGGAGTATCAGATTGACCTTTCGGGATTCCCTCTGCACACAGAGCTGGATCTGGCGGCGCATCCCGAGTATGTTAAATTCCCGGGAGAATTACAGGTTACAGTGAAGTCGGTAATTCGACCTCGTATGTTAACAATTGAGCTGGATCGTCGGGTTAATCGCAAGTTACCGGTGAAAGTGGTGTATCGCATCCAGACACCGCCCGGTTATCTACTGGCGGGGGTTGTGCCAGAACCGGACTCGGTACTGGTGGTGGGGCCGGCTTCTTTTTTCAAACATGCGAAAGAAATGGTGACGGTGAAGAAGAAATTTCCGCCACGCAAACGTCCGTTTGTAGAAAAATTTGCCATCCAGAAACCGGAAAAATATTACACCGAAATTCATCCGGATTGGGTGCAGGTGCGTTTCGATATTCAACGGCTGGCGGAACGACTCATCTCCGATGTCCCCGTGGAAGTGGTGAACGTACCGCCTAATATGCGAGTCATTCCTTTGCCTTCCACTGCTGCCATTTACGTGAAGGGCGGGGAAAAATTGCTGGCCGAGCTGACTCCCAACGATTTCAAGATTCGCATTGATTTCCGCCGGGATTGGCATCCGGGAACCAAAACGGTGAAAGCGGATATCATTACCCGTGCGGATATTCTTTATGTGGAAAGTCGTCCGCCGCGTTTCGAATTGATTGTTCAAAAGGTGAATGGGAAGGAGCGGTAAATTTTATTCTTCAAAGAAAATAAATTTTAAAATAAACAGCCGGCGGCTTTAAAGGGCGACTTAAGGCAAATACGTTATGTGAAACGCACAGGAAGTTTGCTGGAAGGCGACTCGGCAAGTGGTTTAAATGGAAAGTTGTTTTAATTTTTTGAATGAAGACAAGAAGCAGGGAAGAGGAGCGCAGTGAGTTCTTATCGCTACATCCTGGGTATTGAAACCAGTTGTGATGAAACCTCGGCAGCGGTAATTACCCCGGAGGAAGTGCTGTCGAACGTGATTTCTTCCCAGGCGGTGCATTTACAGTTCGGAGGGGTGGTGCCAGAGCTGGCCTCCCGTGCCCATTTGCGTAAAATCATTCCCATTGTGGAGCAGGCACTGCAGGATGCCGGGGTAACTCTTTCCCGGATTGATGCCATTGCGGTGACCCAGGGGCCGGGATTAATTGGTGCGCTGCTGGTGGGGGTGAATTACGCCAAGGGGCTGGCAATGGGGCTGGGAATTCCTTTTGTGGGGGTGAACCACATCGAAGGGCACATTTACGGGAATTTGCTGGATGGGAAGACCCTGCCATACCCGCTTCTGGCGCTTGTGGTCTCTGGTGGGCACACCCAGATTGTGCTGATTCGCCAGCCGCTGGAGTATCGCATCATTGGCCAGACTCTGGACGATGCGGTTGGAGAAGCGTTCGATAAAGTGGCAAAATTGCTGGGACTTCCTTATCCCGGTGGGCCGGAGATCGACCAGCGAGCCAGGAAGGGAAATCCCGATTATGTGAAATTCCCCCGGGCACTGATGAAGGAGAAGAATTTCAACTTTAGTTACAGCGGATTGAAAACCGCTGTGTTGAATTTCCTGCGGGAGCGGGGGGAGCAGGAGGTTCAGGAGCATCTGGACGATATCTGTGCGTCTTTCCAGCAAGCTGCAGTGGAGGTGCTGGTAAAGAAAACAGTGGCTGCGGCACGTACCTATCAAATTCGGCATATTGTGCTGGCGGGTGGTGTTGCTGCGAACTCCCTATTGCGAGACTGGATGAGCCGGGAAGCAGCAAAGTTTCATCTTCAGGTGCACTATCCACCCTTAAAATATTGTACCGATAATGCAGCCATGATTGCCCGCGCAGGCTTGGAGCATTTGCGCCTGGGTCGCACCAGTTCGTTAGAAATGAACGCTTACCCCTCCATGCCGCTGGGGAGCAGTGTGCCGGAATAATCCCTTTTTGCTCCTCTAATAAAAGTGATCTGGATTAACCGGAGCAAATCTGAAATAGAAAGAAATTAAGGTTCTAACGGATAAACCTATTGTGGCAATTGGGAATGCTTAAAGATTTGTTTTTGAGTTTTACCGTACCGGGTTGGTTGCTATTCCTGCTGGTGTGGATATGTATTTTTGCCGGGGTGTTGTATTATTGGCGAACCATTCCGCCTTTGTCCCGCTTTCGAAGAGTTTTTTTAAGCGCTCTGCGCAGTGCCGTTTTAACCAGTGTGTTGTTTCTCCTTTTTCAACCGGTTTTACATCTCGTTTACCAGTCTCCACTTAAACCTACCGTGGCTGTGTTACTGGATAATTCCGCCAGTATGCGGATTCAGGATCGCAACGGGGTTCGTTCGGATTCTCTCTATTACCTACTTCGTCATATCCCATTGCAACGCCTTTCGGACAGCTTGAATATTGTTTTTTACCGATTCGATAAAGATGTGCATCGCTGGGAAGGGGATAGCCTTCCTTTTGACGGAAAGCAAACCAATATCGATTATGCGTTGCGCACGGTGGTGGATAGTCTCATCGATCAGAATCTTAAATCCATCGTGCTTATTTCCGATGGTCAGTTTAACCAGGGACGGAATCCCCTGGCATTTGCCGAGAAGAGTCCCGTACCCATTCATACCCTGGCAATTGGCGATAGCACGACCGGCAAGGATGTGCGCATTACGGCGGTTCAGGCGCCCCGGGTTACTTATCGGGGGCAGAACGTTCCCGTACGGCTGCGGCTTCAGCAAAATTTATGTGATGGTGAAAAAGTGCAGATTCGGTTATGGCAGGGGAAGCGTCTTTTACAAACCAGGCAGGTGAAACTGGCTCACAGCGGATTTGAGCAACTGGTGGAAATGAGCTTCCCGGCGCAAAAAACAGGGGAGTTCCAGTTTCAGGTGGAAGTGGTTCCGCTTCCCGAGGAAATCTCTACCCGGAATAATACCCGCTATTTTCTGGTGCGAATTCTGAAATCGCGCATCCGGGTGCTGCTCTTAAGCGGACAACCCACTTTCGACCAGCGCCTGCTCATGGTTGCTTTGAGGGGAATTTCTGGAATCGAGCTTCTGGTACGCACCGAAACCCGAAATGGTACTTTTTACGAAGGTGCACTGCAAAAAGCGCAAATTGATTCGCAGGATGTCTATCTGTTTCTGGGATATCCCACTGCCCGTACCCCGGAGAGGATTTTACAATCCCTTTTCGAGAACATAACCACCCGGAAAAAGCCTCTTTTTCTGCTGCTTACCACTCGTACGAGCCTTTCGCGACTTTATCCCCTGGCAAAGCTGCTGCCCATTATAAAAGGGAGAATTGTTTCCGGTGGAGTGGTAAATGTAGCTCTTACTCCCGGAGGACAGATGCACGCTGTCACTCGCCTGGACGAAGACCCTGCCCGGGTCAGTGCTTATTGGTCGGATTTACCCCCGGTTACGGCACTGGGGGAATATCTCAAACCCCGGGCGGGAAGTCAGGTGCTGCTTACGGGAAATTTCGAAGAGGGAGGTGGTGAAGTACCCGTTTTGCTCGCCAATTACGCCCGGGAGGTGAAAACGTTACTTCTCACTGTTACCGATGTGGGTACCTGGCATTTGCAGCTTCAGGATGATCCCGATCGTGCGAATTTCTTCCAGATGTTTCTGGAACACGCCATTAAATGGCTGGTGAACCGGGAGGATGTGCAAAAGGTGCAGATAAAACCGCAGCAGCGAATTTTCCGCACGGGCGAAACAGTCATCCTGGAGGGGGAGGTCTTCGATGATTTTTATCAGCCCGTTAACGATGCAGAGGTGACATTGAAAATAACGGGTGAAAATTTTCAGCGGGAAGATGTCATTCCCTATCAGGAAGGGGTATATCACTACGAGTTAAGCGGATTGCTTCCCGGTACCTATTCCTACACGGTAACCGCTCGACGGGGGGAGCAGGTTCTGGGAACTCGACGGGGAAAGTTTGTGGTCGAACCTCTGGAATTGGAGATGCAGACGCCCCGGGCAAATCCCCGCCTGATGCGCCAGATTGCCCATTTGAGCGGAGGGAAGTCTCTTTCCGCACGTCATTTTACCGAAGCACTCCAATCCATGCGGTTTACTCGACGAATTCGGTTACATACTCTGGAATGGGTGCTGTGGCATCAACTTCCCTGGTTAATAATTGTTATTGGATTACTTTCGGTGGAATGGTTCTTCCGCAAGCGGTGGGGGTTGCTGTAAATTGAGAATTGAGAATTAAGAATTAAGAATTGAGAGAATCAGTTCCTCTGAATCAACAATTTTGTTTGTCAATGTTGCTGGAATACTATTTCTTTTGGAAAGGCCGTTCGCGAGTTTCAGGATTAATAATTAAAAAACTACAAAATTTTATTTGAATGCAAATGACAAGACCAGGCCAACTCGAGCGCGAAGCGCTCATACCTGTGCTTATTCCATAGGGATTTGTTAGTACGGGACATAGCTTTAAAAATTATTTATCTCCATCTTACGCCCTGGGCTACTAAATATGTTTATTTCAAGGTCATTAGCTTTGGGAAAATGTTGCGTATTTGTGGTAAAATATAAACGGCAAGTCGATGATCGGCTGAGCGCGAAGCGCTCGCACAAAGTTAGCCCGGGGCGAAGCCCCGGGGAAAATGATATTCATCGAGATGCAAAGCCCTGAAAGGGCGAAACTCATCGAGAATTCAAGAAAAGGATTATCTGGCAAAATAATAATTGCAATGGAGGCAGTGCTCACTACTACGATTTTCTTCATAAACTTGAGAGAAAGACAAACATTAAAAGAAATCAAAAAGTTATTTTGTTGATTTTTATTTTAGGGAAGTTGTAGGAAGTAATTGGTAAAAGAATATGCTTTGTAAAGAATCATGTGTTTATCTCTTTATTGATGAATTTTATATAAAACTACGGATTTACTAAAATGGAACCCGATTTTTCTCGCTGGAATGAATTAAACAAGAAGATCATCACCTGTCGGCAGTGTCCCCGTCTGGTGGAATGGCGCGAAAGAACAGCTCGCCAGAAGGTACGCCGGTTTGCCGATTGGGATTACTGGGGTAAACCGGTACCGGGATTTGGGGATCCGCAGGCTCAATTGTGGGTGATTGGACTGGCTCCTGCTGCTCACGGAGGGAATCGCACGGGACGAGTCTTTACAGGCGATCGCAGCGGGGATTGGCTTTTCAGGGCATTGTATCGGGCTGGGTTTGCTAACCAACCTCAATCTGTTCAACGAGAAGATGGTTTAACACTGCACAACTGTTACGTGAGTGCGGTGGTGCGCTGCGCTCCTCCGGGAAACAAGCCGTTGGGGGAGGAAATCGACAATTGTCGCCCCTTTTTAATGGAAGAATTCCGCTTGCTTACTAAACTTCGGGTGATGGTTACCCTGGGGCAAATTGCCTTTCGGGAAACATTGAAGATGCTGGAAGCAGCCGGGGAAGGGAGGTTTCGCCCGCGACCTAAATTTGGGCATGGTAAGCAAATTCAGGTTCGCGATGACCTGTGGATTTTAACCTCCTACCATCCCAGTCAGCAAAACACCTTTACCGGGGTTCTAACCGAAGCAATGTTTGATGATGTGTTTCGATTGGCAAAGCAGTTGTTAAAATAAATACTGGAAAAGAGACGTTTTTTAATCAAAAAGGCGGAAAGAAAAAATCCCCTGTTCCATCAAAATGGAAACAGGGGATTGTCCTATTGGGGGAATTTATTGTTTGTTCTGAATTTATTTGCTGGATTTTGCATTCATGGCATCTTTGTACATGTAGATGCTTAATAACACAAACATCACAAAACCCAGAATTTCGGCACCACTGGATTGCGTCCAGTGTTCATAAGTACTACCCAGAGCATGTACCAGCGTCCAATCCGGAGAAATGAATTGTTTCCCGAAAAAGATGATGAACGCCGAAACCACTCCCATAATTGCGCCGCCAGCTATAAAACCGGAAGCAATCAAAGTACCTTTCTCCCGACGAGCGTCGTTTAATGCTTCATCTTTAGAACGGGTGGAAACAAGGTAGGCAATAAACCCGCCGATGAGAATGGGTGTGTTAAGATGGATGGGTAAGTACATCCCCAGGGCAAAAGCAAGGGGAGGCACATGAACCATTTCCAGAATAATGGCCAGAAAAACCCCGGCCATATAGGCTAACCAGGGAGCCGGTTGGTTGGACATAAGCGGTTTTAGCACGGCTGCCATCGCCGAGGCCTGGGGCGCTTCTAATCCCCCAGGACCAAAACCGTATGTTTTGTAAAGCACCAGAATAACCACTCCCACCGAAGCTGCAGCGAAGGTTGTTCCAAGGAATTTAAACCGTTCTTGCGTGCGAGGGGTGGTACCCAGCCAGTAGCCAATTTTCAGGTCAGTGATAAAACCACCAGCCATGGAAAGAGCTGTACAAACCACACCACCAATAATTAGCGCAGCCAGCATTCCTTGATTTCCCGAAAGGCCTACTTTTACCAGAATAACCGAGGAGAGAATAAGCGTCATCAAAGTCATTCCCGAAACAGGGTTGGTACCCACAATGGCAATCGCCCGGGCAGCAACTGTGGTGAATAGAAAGGCAATAATAGTTACAATAAGCAGTCCCACCACAGCATGCCCGATGTTGTGGACGACTCCAATGGCAAAGAAGATAAAAATTCCGAAGAGAGTAAGGATGATCATGGTGACCACCCATTTCATGCGAATATCCAGTTGAGTTCGGGGAACATTGTTTTCATCGTGTGCTAAATGACCACCGAAAATTTCATCTTTGGCTAATTTGAAGGCTCCCACAATAATGCGCCACGATTTGATGATGCCGATAATTCCTGCGGCAGCAATTCCTCCGATTCCCACGTGGCGAACATAGTCGTAAAAAATTTCCAGGGGGGCCATCTGGGAAATGGGTTTGGTGGATTGCAAAATAGGTTGAGGGATGTACTGCCCGATAAAATAGACAATGGGAATGAGCACCCACCAGGCCAGAAAGGAACCGGCAGCGATGATCATGGCATATCGGAGTCCCACAATGTAACCCAGCCCCATTACCGCAGCGCCGATATTTAGTCGGAACTCCAGTTTCACACTTTCGGCCAGGGCTTTCCCCCAACCAAATACAGTGGTGGAAACAACTTCTTTCCAGGTTTCAAATGCGGAAACGATAAAATCGTATAATCCGCCAACTGCAGCGGCTTTTAAGAGAATTTTCGCCTGCTCACCGCCAGATTCTCCTGCCACCAATACTTCCGTAGTCGCTGTCGCTTCCGGGAAGGGAAACTCTCCATGCATATCCTTTACAAAATAGCGTCGGAAGGGAATCAGGAAGAGAATTCCCAGGAATCCCCCGAAAAGCGACGCCAGAAATATTTGCCAGAAATTGGCATTTAATCCAAGTATGTAAAGTCCCGGAATGGTAAAAATTGCTCCGGCGACAATCACGCCAGAAGCTGCGCCAATGGATTGGATGATGACATTTTCCGAAAGGGAGTTCTTACGTTTCAGGGCAACCGATAGCCCTACCGCCAGAATAGCAATGGGAATAGCGGCTTCAAAAACCTGCCCGATTTTGAGTCCCAGATATGCAGCGGCTGCCGAAAATAAAATAGCGTAGAAAATACCCCAGAAAAGGGAGTAAGGGGTCACCTCCG
>JALXCH010000032.1 GCA_026991005.1 Calditrichia bacterium
AGCGCTGGTCGTAGAGGGCACTAAAGCGAATTTTCAGCACCGGAGAGGCATGCAGGGTCAATTTCCCGAAGAAATTGTAGTAATTATTCCAGCCCAATCCCACCCAGCCGCGGTAGATGTCCACCGGATTAATGGTACGCCCGTCCGGGCCGCGTACCTTTTTCCAGTTGTGGCCAAGATTTTTTTGCACCGAATCCAGTTCCCCATATTTCAGGTAGCCGGAAATGATTTCCTGCGAGGTGGGCAAGGTGAGGGTGGAATCGGGAACACCGTCGTTATTGGTATCCAGTTGAATGGTGCGGTAATCGTTCCACAAAATATTGTCGAACTCCAGGGTGGTTCCCCGCTGCCAGTTTACTTCTCCGGAAAAGAAAAAAGTTAATTTTTTGGCGGTGAAGGGGACGGTACCGCTCCAGGAGCCCTGGAAATTTTGCCGCCGCAGGGCGTTGCCTTTGGCTGTGGTCAGCGCCGAAACGCCGAAGGGCTGGGAAGTATAGTAGCGCAGGGAACCGGAGGTTCGCACCCGGCCTTCGCGGGTGGAGAGGTTAATCACCCCCGAAAGGGCATTGCCGTATTTGGCACTGAATCCACCAGCTTCGATGGAAATTTGCTCAATGGCAGCTTTGCTAATCTGGGTGCCAAATCCACCAAAAATGGGATTGGAGACCTTCACCCCGTCAATCATCAGCGCCACTTCGTTGTTGCGTCCCCCGCGCAGACGAATATCGTCAATACCGCGGATGTTGTACCCGGCCTTGGCGTTGGGAGTATTGGTGAGCACCGAAACATTGGATTGGGTGGAAAGAATCTCCTGCAAATTTTCGATGGGCATCTCCCGGATTTCTTCGGCGCTCATGGTGGTAATTTTGGCCGTAGCATCTTTTTGAATCAGCGGTCGTTCTGCCACCACCTCGATGGCTTCGCCCAGCTCCAGCGCTTTTTCTTTTAAAACAAACTTCACCCGGGTGGTTAAATCGGGCTGCACCATTACATTTTTCAATTTCATCGTCTGGTAGCCAATGTAGGAAGCTGTTAGAGTGTAGGTGCCCGGCGGGACGTTGAGGATAAGGAACTGGCCATCTTCATCGGTGCTGGCGCCAAGGTAAGTCCCTTCGACAATGATGTTTACGCCAATCAGAGGATTTCCATCTTTATCGGTAACCACCCCGGTAATTTTCCCGGGAATTTGTGCCCAGAGGGCGGTGCTCCAGAGCAGGAAGGAAAGAACGTATAGGGATTTTCGAACCATTATCGTTTTTCCAACATGTTATGGTCACACCATAAAAGTATGGAAATAAAAGGAAATTGTCAAGAAAAATCTAGAGGAATTTTCCGGAAATTGAGGAGAAAAAGGGTGGTTTTTACGTATTTCGGTACAATATCATCATTTAGTTTTTCTCCTGTGAAAAATTAACGGGAGGTGGCATCAGGGTCTGGTGTAACTTCAGCTATTGTTTCGCTCCGCTGCGAAGACCATGAGATAACAAAAGTACTGCAGAAATTAAATAATGCTCCTCTGCGAACTTTGCGCCTTCGCTGCGTTCTTTGCGGTTCTAAGAACTAACCGCAATGTGCGCAAAGGTGGCGCAAAGGACGCTAAGAAACGCCTAAATGAACAATCCCAAAAAATTCTCAAATTCTTTTAAAACCATGAGAAAACAAAAGCATTGCAGAAATTAATTTAATCAAATAATTATCCTCTGCGAACTTTGCGCCTTCACTGCGTGCTTTGCGGTTTAAAAATTAACTGCAACGTGCGCAAAGATGGCGCAGAGGACACTAAAAACTCTCAAATTACAAATCCCAAAAAAACAAATCCCAAGTTCTTTTAACGCCAAGAGATAACAAAAGCATTGCAGAAACTAATTTGATCAAATAACTATCCTCTGTGAACTTTGCGTCTTCACTGCGGTCTTTGCGGTTTAAAAATTAACCGCAACGTGCGCAAAGGTGGCGCAAAGGACACTAAAAACTCTCAAATTACAAATCCCAAAAAACAAATCCCAAGTTCTTTTAACGCCAAGAGATAACAAAAGCATTACAGAAATTAATTTAATCAAATAATTATCCTCTGCGAACTTTGCGCCTTCGCTGCGTGCTTTGCGGTTCTAAGAATTAACCGCAATGTGCGCAAAGATCGCGATGGATAACAATTAAATTAGATAAACCATTGCTTAATTTACAATATTTCTGAATTAGGTCATCTTTTGTTATTTGTTATTTGGGATTTGTTATTTGTCATTTGGGATTTGGTAATTAAATTGTTATTACCATGAATAATATTTTTTCATTCTTTCCGCCGGAATTTATTGCAACTTTTATTTCCCATGTTAATCTAATATTTTGAATTTGAAGTACAATCAGTATCCACAAACAAATACCAAGGAGGAGTGCCATGTACCAAAAACACACCTTACTTATTCTCCTGCTGGCTCTGTTACTGATTCTTCCCAATTCAGGGAAAAGTCAGGTGTTAGGAGCCTGCGGCGGCGGAGAAAAAGCGGTCAAGGCCAAAGTGGAAGTGAACGAAGAGGTAGTGGAGCAGAAAAACCTGGTAGTTCAACCCGTTCCCCTGCCCGGCCAACCCGCCATCGATTTTGAACTGCCCGCTGTGGTCGGCAACGAAATCAAAACCGTCAAACTGTCCGATTACAAAGGCATGTGGCGGGTGGTATGCTTTTATCCGGCAGACTTCACCTTTGTCTGACCGACGGAGCTGGCTGCAGTTGCAGCAAAGTACAAAGAATTGAAAAAGCTAAACGTGGAAGTGATTGCCATCAGTACCGATACGCATTTTTCCCACTGGATGTGGAAGAAAACCTCTCCCACGATTAAAAATGTGGAATTCCCCATGTGCTCCGATCCCAGCGGTGCGGTTTCCCGGGCTTATGGTGTCTGGGATCCCAAAACCGGTTTAAACAAGCGGGGACGTTTCATCATCAATCCGGAAGGAATCGTGATGGGGGTGGAGGTTCTGGCCGAACCGATTGGTCGCAATGTGGATGAACTGATTCGTCAGATTAAAGCCATGCAGGCCGTTGCTGCCAATCCCGGTAAAGCTGCTCCCGCCGGATGGAAACCGGGCAAAAAGCTCATCGGTACCGGAAAAGATTACATCGGGGTTTATTAAAAAACAGCGCTATCTTTCTACCTAGAGCCCGACCTTCTCTCCGGTCGGGCTTTTTGGTTTTTAAGACCAAATACCCTTTCAAAAAAACAAGATCTTTGAATTCGCAAAGTTGAATCAGAATAAATAACGTTTTTACCTATCTTCCAGTAAAAATTCGAAAACCATAGTAAATATTGAAAATTAGAGCAAAGAGAATTTAAACCAGATATCTGGAGATTATCTGTTGTTTCTAATATTTCTATGAAATTTCTCAATCATATTTCTCAATAAAATATTTAAAAGAAGTATTTTTGCGTGTTGCTTCATCAATAGAGAAAAGTTTCAACACTTCCAGCATAAAATCTATTCGAGAAGTAAATTTTCGGGGAACAATTACTCTCCTGAAAAATCTTTCGTCATCGTCCCCTTCAACCCAAACATATAGCAATTTTTACGAAGGCATACCATCATACCTCCAGCAAATTCTGGACATAAAGTTCTTCAATTCCGATATCATTTTTCAGGAAGCTTTTAACCTCTTCTTTATCTGAAGGGCGAGAAATTGTTGAGAATCCATTTTTATACCGGGAAACAAGCAATATGTTTTCTAATCCCGCATACTTTACAAATTCCGGATTATGGGTCGTCACTAAAATCTGCTTCTGTCGGGAAGCATCTTTCATCATTTCTACAATTTTAGAAATTAAATGCGGGTGGATGTTTCGCTCGGGTTCCTCAATAATTATAAATGGTTTTTTCTCAAAATATAAAGCTAAGATAAGTGCCGTCATATTAATTGTTCCATCAGAAATTAATGATGCCGGCAGATATTTATTCTTGAAGTAGGATTCACTTAACTTGAAAAGCAATGATTTATCGGCAAACTTCTCCACATTTAGATTCTCTACAAAGGGTAACAGTTCTTTTACCAGATTAAAGAGCTTTCGCTTTCTTTCTCTATTCTCAATAATATTTTTGAGAACAATGGAGAGATTGTTTGCATCTTCTTCCAATTCAGCTTTTCCTGTAATGGGAGTTGCTTTTTTAGGAAGTTTGGGATCAAAATCATATATTGAAATTGCACTATTTATACTTTCTAACGGAGATAGTATAAAAAAAGGAGTTTCCATAAGAAGAGTATGAGCTGGTATTTTTTCTTCTTGTAAAAACGGTGGAAATATGTTTTCTATTTTTAATTCTACCCCTTCCGGTTTATTCATATTTATTTTAACCTTCCCATTATTACGAGAAATAATTATTTTGCCTTTACCAAACTTTTTTTCCTCTTTAATCTCTTGCCTAATTTTTTCTAATTTAACAAATTCCAATTCTTGAATTAATATGTCCTTTACAATTTTAAATCCCGAACCTTTTTTATGAAATTTTAATGCAAATTCATAGATTGTATTATAAATTCTTAAACCGATTATACCCATTTTTATACGTTGAACCATCCTGACTTCACTGTCAGAAACAATTCTTATAGAGAGATCTTCCCCAGCTCCAATATTCATATTCCTGATGTATTCCGTACCTCCTTGTAATGAGATTGCATTATCTAATCCTGAAGTGGCTATATCCCTTAAAAATTTAAAAATGCTCACAAAATTAGATTTACCAGAAGCGTTGGCACCAACCAACACATTAAAATTTCCCAGTTCAATTTTCAAATCTTTAAAACTTTTAAAATTTCTTATTTCCACGCTTTTTATGCTCATTTTTTAAACCTCCTATTGAAACCAAAAGTAAACAGCGTCCGGCGGATCTGCTATTTTAAGTATAAAATAAAAAAAAAATCCGCAATTGTGAAACAGATATCGAAATTTTAGATAATCAGGAAAGTATTATAGCGAGATTCCTCTTTATATCGTCCCGTTAAGTTTTCCTATCATATATTTAAACCCACGGCAACCAGATAGTGGGAAAGGAACTGCACTTACACAGATTCCACAATTTATGACAGAAATTCTGCACGTTCCAGCATCGTAATCGCAAAATGTTTTAAAAATAAGCACTCGTCTCCTTTAGTTTACCTACCATTACGGGACGCTGATTTTCCCATAGCGTATCGATAGCCACAGCAATCCAATACTTGATTTTGCACATTAAAGAATGGAACTTTTTCACCGCAGAAGTGGCGCATTCGATTTCATACATTGCCTCGCGGCTTCTCCTCTTTTTTCATCTCAGCCTTAAGCTCTTCCCAGGGTACAGTCGGTTCATTTCGACGTGATTCGGAAATAAGGACGTCGTAAATATCTTCCCAAATTTCTCCCCATTCTTTCAGGTTAATGAGAACAGCTGTTTTCTTGCCTTTATCATCAACAACGAATTGAATACCTTTCATAACTTTAACTCCTTGAATTTTGGCCGGGTATGTTAACTAACATAATTGACCTAAATGAAGTTCCTTTGAATGGTGAAGAAATAATAATAAGTACAGTAACTATATTAGTATAACCGTTTTAAAATAATATGCTAATAATGATTGAAATTCACCCTAAAAGAAGTCCAATAACTCCTAATATCATTGAAATAATACCTAATATTATTCCCATCCTTACAAATGAATTAGGGTGATATAAAGGTGCTCTAATATATTTATCAATACATCCATTTGCTTCTACTATTTTTAGTTTTACTATTTCTTGTGTGTTATCAATTCCAAGTTTGTTTCTATAAAATGCATTAATAACTATACTCTCTTCTATTTTATTTTCGTCAATTCTTTTTGTTGTAGATTTATTGTTATATACTTTGATATAATTTTTATCGAGAATCCTTTTTTCGCACACTATGTACCTTCTTTTTCTTAACTCAATTATTTTGATAAATTCGCTCTTAATATTATCTCAAATAGGTGGTATCCAAACCCAGCCTTCTTTTGATTCTTCAAATAATGCTGCATATATCTTTAAGTTTCTTTCCATATTAAATTACCTCTAACAGAATTTGAAACTAGCTAATTTGCTCAAATACAAATTATTGTACATAACTTAATCTCTCATTAATAAAGTCAAGGGATTATTTATCATTAAAAACTAATTTCGCTTTAATTTATATAATTTCACATTTTTTAACTACATAATTTAATACATACAATTTATCTTAACTCAACACCAATTTCAAGTAAATGTATGACGAAATTAAAGCATAAAGCAGGAAAAATAGTATTATCACATTATTTCCTACCCTGATTCAGGCCTGTTTAAATTGTTTAAACAGTACTACTAATTTTACATCCCAATTAAGTAATGGCTAAGTAAACAAAAGACCTGCTACTAAAGGCATCCTTTTTTACCAACTTCATTTTAAATTTTGCCTTTGTCATTGACAACACCACAAGAATAACAGCTTAAATTACAAAAGCATTTTTTACACACCATCCCCCATTCTGACAACAATTGTTACCGATTCAGAAGCTCCAGGCTACACGGGAGTAAAGAAAAATGCCCGGTGGGATTCTCCCGCCGGGCACCTTATTGCTTACTCTAACCAATAATGACTACTTCATCAAAATCATCTTCCGCACCGCCTGATACCGACCGGCAGTCATTTTGTAAATGTACACACCGCTGGACACCTTCTGTCCCAGATCGTTTCGGCCATTCCACTGGACGTGATGCCATCCTGGCTGTTGAGAGGTTTGAACCAGGGTGCGCACTTTTTGTCCCAGTAAATTGTACACCGTGAGTTGCACCCGGGAGGTAGTCGGGAGGTAGTAGCGAATTTCCGTTACCGGATTAAAGGGATTGGGGTAATTTTGCAGCAAGGTAAAATCCTGTACAGTTTGGGCCGGTTCCCCATAGTGAATTCCCGTTACCACATCCGCATAATTACTGGTACGGTGGTAATTCCCCTGCAAAGTATTCCAGTAATTTTCTGCCGTACCGCTTCCCGGAACGTCGTAAATGTTCAAAGAAGAGGGGGTTCCCAGAAGCAGTTCCAGATCGCCATCTTCATCCAGATCGGCGATGGTGGGCGTGGCACTTAAGAGGCCGACCACGTTAATGGGGAATCCGGTGAACGCCGAACCATCGGCATGCACCAGGTACAATTTACCATCGGTGCTGGCAAAGGCAATTTCCGGGCTTCCATCGTTGTCAATATCCGCCACACTGGCCGAACTCCGAATATCATTTCCCGTAGCAATGGGGAAACCGCTCAGAGAATTTCCATTCATATCCACCGCATAAAGTTTATTATCGGTACAACCAAACACCAGATCTAGATTCCCGTCCTGATCCAGATCCACCACCGCAGGGGTGGCAATAATGCTTCCGCCATAGGAATATTGCCCCACTGTATTTCCCTGACCATCCAGGATGGTGAGGTTTTTCGCCAGGGAGGTAACGGCAATTCGCACTCCGTTACTTCCACCCTGATCCAGATCGGCAATCACCGGTGCCGACTCCACCCGGGCACCTACATTCACCGGGAATCCGGTGAGAATGGAGGCATCTCCTGAAGAGATGGCATACACATCGCCGTTAAAGGTTCCAAATACCAGGTCTTCCACGCCGTCATCATTCACATCGCCAATGGCGACACCTCCCAGAATTCGATGGGACAGACCCAGATCCACCGGGAAATTACCATAGTCCGCTCCATCGTGCTGAATCACCCGTAATTTTCCGCTAAAGGTACCAAACACAATTTCCAGATCGCCATCGCCATCCAGATCGAAAAGGCCGGGAGTTCCCCACAATTGTTCCCCGGCATCGTAATCCAATTCTGCCAATCCCGTATGCTGAATCACGTAAAGATGATTTCCCTTCGTCGTTACCACAATTTCGGGATGCCCATCCCCATCCACATCACCTACCGCCGGAGCAGAAATAATCTGTGCACCTGTGGCATAGGGGAAACCGCTCATCATGGTTCCGTCCAATTCCCAGGCATACACATTGCCATTGCCGGAATTAGCAACCACTTCATTGGCACCATCATCATCCATATCCCACACTACCGGGCTGTGCAGGATGGTGCCGGTATTTGTTTGCGGCCATCCCGCCTGGTTAATACTGATTTCTATATCGAAATTCAGTGTTACATCATACGGATAAGCCGAATCCTGATTGGCCGTAACGTACAGTTCCATGGGCAAACTTCCAATCGTGGCACTGGAATCCACCTGAATCTGGAAAACATCGACCAGATTGATGCCGATACTACCACCGGAAATATCCGGGAAAGTGGCAGTACTATCCAGCACAATAATCCCGCTGTTCAGGGAACGCAACACCGCCTGCACGTTGGTCGCCACATGCCAGCCATTTTCATTTCTCAGGGTCACACGCAAATTAGCGGTTTGCCCGGGAGAAAGATCTCCCCCCTCCTGCCCCACCACCTGAACAGAATAGTTCTGAAAGGTGATGTTGGGATAAATCCCCTGGGCAATAGCCGCATACAAATTCACCCGTCCGCTTCCTAACATACCAACATAGGAGGGGTTATAATCGTCGATGGGGTCTGCGGAATCGATAATTCGCTGCTCCAGCCAGGAATTGGATTTGGTGGGATAAAATGCTTTCAACAGAGCGATACTGCCCGCTACCACCGGCGAGGCCATGGAAGTTCCACTCCACCCGGCTCCCTGGTAACCGCTACCCACATTCTGATACACCGTACTCCAGATATTCACTCCGGGGGCGCTAATGTCGATGGGAGTTCCATAGTTGGAAAATGACGCTTTTTGATCTCCACTATTTAGTGCTGCAACGGCAATCACATTTTGATAATCCGAGGGATAATGATGATTGTACTGGTTGTTCTGATTGTCGTTTCCCGCAGCAGCTACAATGATGCTGCCATACACATCGTGAGCGGTATTGATGGCCGATTGTATAATTCCGCTGTAACCAGGACCACCAAAACTACAATTAATTACGTGTGCACCGCTCCGGGCTGCGTACAAATACGTGGCCGCCGTGGCATACACACCAGGTGTATTATTAATATCGTCGTCAAAAGCCACTTTGATGGCCATTAACTTGGCCTGAAAGCCCGGGCCCGCTACGCCGGTTCCGTTATCGGTGGTGGGAGACG
>JALXCH010000033.1 GCA_026991005.1 Calditrichia bacterium
TTCTCTTCCATAATTGCTTCCATCCGACATAAAGGGAAATCCATTGGCCAGATTATTGAAAACCACATTGGAATGAGCGGTAAAAAGCTGTTTCTCATTTTTAGCTGGTCAACCCTGATTCTGGTCATTGCTGTTTTTATAAATATTGTTGCTTCAACCTTCGAACGTACCCCCAGTTCTGCTACCTCTTCCCTTTTATTCATTCTGTTGGCACTTCTCTTTGGCGTTGCCATCTACCGCCTTAAAGCACCTTTGTGGATTGCCACCATCGTAGGAGTATTTTTGTTATTTCTTTCTGTGGTATTGGGCGATTATTATCCTTTAAGCGTTAGTAAAACCGTCTGGCAATGGGTGCTAATTGCTTACATTTTTGTTGCCTCTGTAACCCCGGTTTGGATCCTGCTGCAACCACGGGATTATTTGAATTCTTTCCTTCTTTATGCGCTTATTTTAGGGGGACTCCTGGGAATATTTTTTGCTTTTCCTCAGATTCAGCTAAAACCGTTTACACATTTTTCCGTACCCAATCTGGGAACGTTGTTTCCCATTCTTTTTGTCACAGTAGCCTGCGGGGCTATCAGCGGTTTCCATTCTCTGGTGGGGAGCGGCACTACCGCTAAACAGCTTAATAAAGAATCGGACGGTAAACTGATTGGTTATGGTGGCATGCTTATTGAAGGAGTGCTGGCAGTTCTTTCTCTCCTGGCGGTTGCCTCCCTTTCGCCTCAGGAGTTTCAGGATTTCTATTCCGCCCATCATTTTGTTTCTGCTTTCGCCGAAGGAGTAGGAAGATTCATTCATAGCATTCCTTTGCTGAACATCCCCGTTTCGACAGCCAGAACATTTACCGCGCTGGCAGTTTCCGCCTTCGCCCTCACCTCTCTGGATACTGCCACTCGTCTGGCACGTTTTGCATTTCAAGAATTTTTCGAAGATAACACCAAACCGGCATCAGAACAAAATATTCTAGTGAGAAATCGTTTTATCGCTACCCTTATTACTGTTACTATTGGTGGGCTCCTCACCTTCAGCGGAAAAACAGATGCCATCTGGCCCATCTTCGGAAGTGCCAATCAACTATTAGCGGCTCTGGCTCTACTGGCTATTACCGTATGGTTGGCTCATCAGGGGAAGAAGTATTTATTTGCTTTCATCCCCATGGTATTTATGTTTGCCGTTACTTTAAGTGCATTAATCATTCTTTTCTATTTAAACCTGGTTGTGCATCATAATTATGTTCTTTCTTTCCTGGCTCTGGTTTTATTCGCACTATCCATTATTCTGAGCATTCAAGCGTACCATAGCTTAAAAACCAAATACAGTGATACTACAGATTATAATCCAAATTTCTAAATGTTAAAATATGGGATCGGTCCAAAATACTGCACTATTATTTTTTCGACAGGTAAGGAGCTAATAGATTTAACATTGGTCGGAATATGTAGTTTTTAGCAAATATTTTCACGTAATTATCAGATAAAATGGAGCAACAAAATGGCTAAATTCGATCTTTCCAAAGCCAGGTTCGCCACGCTGTGTGTTCACGGTTCGGGAACTGTGGACCCACAGACGGGCGCTCTTTCTACACCAATCTATCAAAGCTCGACATTTGCATTTAAGAGTGCCCAACATGGAGCTGCTTTATTTGCCGGGGAAGAAGAAGGCTATGTCTATACACGCCTGGGCAACCCAACCCAGGCCGCACTGGAACGGGAAGTGGCTTTTCTTGAAGGTGGCGAAGCTGCACTGGCTTTTGCTTCCGGTATGGCAGCTATTTCCGGTGTGATTCTTTATCTTTGCCGCAATGGAGATAATTTGGTTTCTTCCGACACGGTTTATGGAGGTACTCATAATTTATACAAGGAGACACTCCCCCTCTGGGACATTGAAGCACGTGAAGTTGATGCCACCAATCTCGTAAATGTAGAAGCCGCTATTGACGAACGTACCCGCCTGATTTTTATTGAGACTCCGGCTAATCCAACCCTCTCAATTGTGGATATCCAGGGATGTGCCGAGATTGCCCATCGACACAATATTCCTCTGGTGGTAGATAATACTTTTGCTACCCCATATCTACAACGTCCGTTAGAGCTGGGTGCTGATGTGGTGATTCACAGTGCGACCAAATACATCGGAGGGCACGGTGACACAGTAGCAGGACTTGTGATTGGCAAGAAAGAATTCATCGATCAGCTTAGGGCTCAAATTATACGGGATATCGGGGGAATAATAAGCCCCTTAAACGCCTGGTTATTATTGAGGGGTTTAAAGACGCTACCGGTACGTATGGATAGGCATTGTGCTAATGCGCTGGAGGTAGCCAAATTTTTATCTCTCCATCCTAAAGTTAACTGGGTACGGTATCCGGGTTTGCTCACCCATCCCCAACATGAATTGGCTAAAAAGCAAATGCGCAATTTTGGTGGAATGGTTACTTTTGAAGTGAAAGGTGGTCGTAAAGCCGGGGAAAAGCTCATGAATAACGTGGGGCTAATCACCCTGGCCGTAAGCCTGGGTGATTGCGATTCTCTAATTGAACATCCCGCTTCCATGACTCACTCAACCTACAGTCCGGAGGAATTGCAGGAAGTAGGGATTACAGAAGGACTCATCCGTCTCTCTGTGGGTCTGGAAGATCCGGCGGATATTATCACCGACTTAAAACTGGCATTAAAAAAGATTTAACAACCAATTAATCAATCATATGAGTATGCCAAAGAATTTAGTAATCTACTACCAGACAGGTTGTTGTATCAATAACACCTTCCAGACTGTGGATGTCAGCCAGGATGACTTTACCTAAATCTTTCATATCTTCCGCAGTCACATATACAATTGCGTCGTAAGGTCCGGTAACCGGATGAACCTGTTGAACACCTTTAATTTTAGAAATGTTTTCTACTACTTCTCTTACCTTGTTTGGTGTGATGCGTACAAGTGCATAAGCATTTAAACCCATTTTTTTCCTCCAATTTTTAATTTAAAGGAATATAGTTAACTTTTAGGAATTAGTCAAATTAATAAACGTGGATAAAACTCCCTGAGACTATTTCCTTTCGATTAAACGTTGCTCGGTAAAAGCAACAGGTAAAAGTTCGGACAATTTATATGAGGCTTTTCGTCCGCTGTCGGTAACCAGAATCACTTCAATATCAGGAGCGTAATCCATGAGCACCTGGCGGCAAGCCCCGCATGGTGGGCAAAATTCATCATTATTGGCCATAATATAAATTTTATCGAATTCCCTTTCTCCTTCGGAAAGAGCTTTAAACAAAGCCACACGTTCGGCACATATTGTTAACCCATAAGAACTGCTTTCGATGTTATGCCCTGTATAAACTTTGCCATCACGGGTTGTTACGACCGAACCTACTTTAAATCCAGAGTAACGAGCCAGCGCCTGATCGCGTGTTCTTCTCAATTTCTGCAAAATCTCATCTTCATTCATATCTACAATATCTCCCTGAAAAAATTGGAAAAAAAATCCCTCAAAGAATACTTTGAGGGATTTTTAAATTTAAAAATTGATCTCACATTTATTTATTTCCGCCACCCTGCTCTTCTAACATCTGACGCAGCTCTTCCAGTTCCTTTTCCGCCTGTTCACGTTCTTTTTTCAAACGACGGAGTTCTTCTTCAATACTCTTGGAGCGTTGACGATCCTGCAATAATTTTTCGTAGAAATCCACCTTACTCTCAACAGAAGACTTGGCTCCGGGTGCTCCTTTGTGGGTTAATCCCATAAGACGGAAATTTGCACCTAACCAGACTCGCCAGGAAGGATAAGACGGTAATGTCAAATTTTTCCGAGGATCCGGTAACAACTCCGAGGAGGTATTTTTATCCCCGCTCATACGAATATCCAATCCCAGATCGAAACTGAACCATTCTTTGGGTTTAAATCGCACAGAAGGTGTAATGTACATGTAGTTATCCCGACTATAAGCCATGGAATCGGGTTTACTAATGTAGCTAATTCCCCAGATTTCCAGATTAAGCCGGAACAGTTCTGTGGGATACATAAACCCAAAACCATATTGAAGTTCTGTGGCATTATTTCCTGCTTTGTATTCTTTTCCGGTCACAGGATCGGTGTACAGTACTTTTCCTGCATCGTTGTGATTATACCATCCCAGATTGAAATGTAAACTAAAACTTCGATCATGAAGGTAAGGATCATTATAAAAAGAGAATAACCCTGTAAATCCATATTCAAAAGCACCGGCAGTGTAGGCTTCGAAAGGATAGTTATAATCTTTACCAACCGGAATCCGCAACTGAGTCAACAATCCGTAATTGAATTTATTATTAGCCAATCCAAAAGAACCCAGCTTTAGATCCAGGAAGAGGTCTTCGGGACTATTATATTCGGATTGCTTATGGTTATCCTGGTAGATGCGATTCATTAATGTGGCATCAAAATGCTCCATAATACCATAGCTTAACAGGCCATTACTTTGCACCAACCAGTAATTGACCGCTGAAAAATCTTCTGGTTTATTTTGTCCCAGATAATCCCCTACCTTGGTAAAAAAATACAGATTTGTTCGAAAATCCAGTGTGCCGGGATTGAGCGTGCTTGCGGTTTGCACATGGAGCATACTTTTACTACCGAATGTACCCGCAAGAGCAATCATAGGGATCAAAAATAAAATAACAATAATACTGTAACGATTAGACATAGCAGTCCTCCCCAGAATAGGTTTGACCGTAATTAAATAAATTTTTTTAAATTTGTCAAGTAAAATTCTGTACTCTTACCGATATCTTGTTGCTAAAACATAAACATTAGCGATAATGGCTAAATCACGTGCTATTGCAACAATACGCGCGAAAATATCCGCTACACTCCCCGGAACAATAATAACATCACCAGGTTCCAAAGGAACTAATAAATCTTTATTTCCTGTTTTAATAAATTCTGCGATATTAACCTTAATCACTTCTTGATTTTTACGAATAACTCTCACATCATTTAACCGGGCAGTTTTTAAAGGTCCCCCGGCAGAAGAAAGCAAGTCTATGATTCCAAAGGAACTGGGGATACTGTAAATACCCGGTCGATGAACATGCCCCCAGAGATTGACATTAATCAACAAAACATCATTATTTCCTAAAATATATTGAGCAGGCCGATCTCCATATTGCAATTGGTTCTGATACCGAAAATCCTGAGTCTGCGCCTGACTCAAAATTATAACAATAGCAAGAATAATAAAAAGCGAATATCTTTTCATAAAACCGCTTAATCCCATTTTATTGTACCACAAACATCATCCAATTCGATTCTGCCCCACACAAATTTTCATTTCCTATCGGATCAATCCGCCAACGATACGTCCCTGTGGTAAGCGGTGTGAAGATGGTTAGTTTTGCCAAATCCCATTCCTGATGAGGAGTATAATCGTTCGATAAATTAAAAAGTTTAGTAAAAAAATTAACAAAGCCCGATCCGCCTAACCGCTCCAGTCGAAATACAAATTCACTGGGAACAAACGAAGCATTAAATTCCCAGGTAAACACAATTGAACTTGGATTCTGTACCACCCCTACGGGAGCTAATAATACAGGTTTTACCCATAGTTTATAATTAACAGTATCCGAAGGTTCACTCATTTGATTTAGATCATCAAAAGCTCGAATAAAATAATAATATCGTTTCGTTAATGCAACTAAAGAATCAGTAAATGTTGTGTCAATTTTTTCATATCTCTTGGTAACCCTTCCAACCTCAACAAATTGAGAGTTCTCCATTTTACTACGGTAAACAATATATCCTGCTAAATTTTTTTCAGTATTGGGATGCCATTCCAGAAAAATTGCATCTATATCCGGAACCGCATCAATTCCATGCTCCACAGTAGAATCTTCTGGTGTTTTCTCAACAATTCGCACTTTTGCTGGCGGCGGAGTCTGATTTGATTGATCTTTACATCCCATGCCCCAATACATTAAGAGAAAACTCAAAATAAAGATGATGTAGATAACGGTTTTCATCATAACCTCACCGAAAGGCTAATACGATGACTTCCTCCTAAATCATGCCCCCGAAAGGCATAATCCAGGTTAAACAACATAACCCGCAATCCAATTCCCGCTGTAAATTGCGAATTATCCACTCCGAACCGTATGGCAATCCGATCGTAATAAACGTATTCCATTCCAAAATGATGAACGTTTTTATACTTGTGTTCGTAAGCATACGCAAACAACAATTGTGAATTAATACTGGAAATAGGCTGAAAATAAGATGCTCCCAGGTGCCAAGAATGCTTTATTTTATTACTTTGACGCGAAG
Source organism: Calditrichia bacterium (assembly GCA_026991005.1). The sequence goes on from JALXCH010000033.1 coordinate 6,302, forward strand.
CAGTGTTCCAGGTAATCTTGGTATTCCACAAATCCTTAACTGTAACTCCCAGACCAATTTTACCCAAATTGTTATTATCGAACAAGTCATCCAATCCAAATTTAAACATACTTCCCAGATCAAATCCCAATCCGGAAGCACTCTGATTAAATAATGATTGCCGTAAAAATTTAATATTTACCCCAATGGGTATTTCTACTGGCAGAATAAAATACTGCCAACCAAAATCAAAATCAATCTTATAGAGTTTTGCCAGAGTTAAAATAAAAGCATCATTAACAAAATTACTAAAACCAAGCGGATCGTCTGTTAAAACGGTTCCCAAACTTTTCAATTCCTGCCAGGTTTCGGCGTTGGTACTTTCCTCTATCCTTCTCCAATAACCCGTAGGATCATTCGGATCGAGATTTACGGAAGAATACCGGGGAATATCAGTTACGCTCAATCGAATCCAGTTTAATGAGATTGCCGTTGCACCATATAGTGGACGCGTAAATCCGATATGATGATGCCGCTCCAGGGATTTAAAAAGAGAGGCATACATTCCGAATATTTCCGGGCGAAGAAGTGTAGAAACTCCCGCTGGATTCCAATAAAATGCCGAGCCATCGTTAGCCACCGAAACGTAAGCTCCGCCCATTCCCATTGCCCGGGCACCAATTCCTAATTCCAGGAACGACCCAGCATATTTATATTCGCCGGCTTTTCCGGAATATACCGAGATTCCCAGAACAATAATAATAACAAACTTCCAGTAGATCTTTTTCATCATTTGAGCTTTGCCACCTTCAATATCGTTTCTTTTATTTCACCTTTATATTTTGCACGCAACAAAGCAAAATACACCCCATTCGCAACTTCATTTCCATCCTCATCTTTACCATCCCACATAAGTTCGTTGTATCCGCTGGCTCTGGCACCAAACGGTTGATTGATGGTATTTACATCATTCTCGATACGGCGAATGAGGCGTCCCGAAATAGTATAAATACGAATTTCAAATTCATCCAGAACATCAGGACTGACAAAATAACTAAATATAGTAAAATCACTAAAAGGATTCGGATAATTTCCAAACACATGGACATCAAAATCTTCGCTAACTACAAGAGTATAGTCTTTTTTCGAAATGTTGCCATTTACATCTTTAACCTCCACATGCATATTGTGCTCCCCCAATTCCAGCTTAGGATAGGCAGCAATACCCAGTATCTTTGATTGACTTACTGAGTCGGGAATAAAAATTTTATCCTCTGGTAGAGGCTGGTTATCGATGAGCACCTTTATCTGATCTCGTTGAATCAGCAGACCACTTTCATCTTCAATTACCAGATTCATCGTTGGTGTGGTGGATACCTGAGCTTTCGAACGCAAAGGTCTTCCATCTACTGTAAGTTCAATTTTAGGTGCCTTGATATCTTCGGCTAAAAACAGCGCCCAGTACCCAGACTCCTTCAAAGTGGCTATTACGGCATTGCTATCGGCAGAAAGCTGGGATGCATAATACACCCATGCTCTCATCCTTTCTTCCCAATGGTAGAGTTTTAATTTATTCAGATCTTCGGGATGAGATGAAAAATTAGCTTTATCGAATTTCAGAAACAAATAATACGGAAGATTAAATACCGCATTAGAGTTAAAAATATTCACATTAACCATCGTGGCTTCCTGCTCTCCAACCAGCAGAACCGGGGTTAAACCTTCCTGTTTCCAATCCGCTGGAACGGGAGAGAGAGTAAGTTGCACCGCGGTTGGTTGAGTAATTGATTGTGGGCCTACCCAGAATTTAACTGAAGTGCCCACTAAGAGGGTATCGTTCTGTTGATTATCGTAAGTTGAGCCCAGTTGGGGCGTTAAATTGTACATGCTTACGGGAACCAGAGCACTGTCCAAATTGTTGCCCGGATTAAAATCTGGAGCAACATGATGGGGATCGATCTGCACGTAAATTTTGTATGAATTCACATTTAATGGAAATGGAAAATCAAACAATACCGTGGTGCTATCTTTCCCATCCAGAGAAATTGTTTTTGAAGCAAAAGGTTGATTATTAAGAAAATTTGACTTACCCTGATACGCCACCACTGTAACATTCTGAGCCGGAAAAACACCCGTATTCCCTATGCTTACTCCTACTTTAACATCTTCCATTCCTACAAAACGAATTTTCCCCCGGTAAATAAAGGGATCTGGACGCGTATCGTGCACCACATAATTAAAATTCATTCGGCTTAAACGCCCCTGGTGGTCAATAGCATAGGCAATTATATGAACAACATCCAGCGCATAGGTTGGCGGTATTTTTCGTATAGTCTGAAAACGATTTTCGCCAATAGCTTGTGCTTGAATCCGAACCGAATCCAATCCTCCGTACCGATTGGGAATCAAAGCAACCACTTTCACCTGCGCAATTCCCAATTCACTTCGGGCTGTAAAAATGATGGATACGCTGTCTTCAGCATTGGGGTTTTCTGGAATCGTGGTAAAAGAATCGAACACAGCATAATTACACGCTACCGGAGCCATTCCTACCTCGTCCCTGAATCCATCACTTAGATAAGCCCGAATATAACCGGGTCCATCCGGAAAATCATCCGGAACAGGTATCTCAAAATCTTTTCCGCCGGGACTAATAAAAATGGGTTCATGATACACCACTTCATTTTTCCCGTTGGCTAATTCCAGATATCCATCACCCGTAGTAAGTTGAGATCCAATGTTTACTTTTACTGTATCACCCGAATGAATCAAATTATTATCGACCTGGATTGATAGGTCGCCTTCTGGAATTTTCATTCGAATATACGGATCGCCAATCAAATTATATTGATGAACAATATCGTAGCGAAT
>JALXCH010000034.1 GCA_026991005.1 Calditrichia bacterium
AACCAAAGAGTATAACTCTTTGGACGGGAGATTTTTCCCCCTTTTGGCTTTGAAGTAAATAAGTTGTCTAAAAAATAGAAATTCTCTTATTATGATAAAAAATTAAGAATAGCATCGGGAATTTCTGCAGGGAGCGCATCTTTAATTTCGGGAGTTGATTTGGGAGAGTTGTTTCATTAAATTTGGAAGCTGATAGGGATATCGGCCATAGATGGTGGGTGTAGCTCAGTTGGTCAGAGCACCAGGTTGTGGCCCTGGGGGTCACGGGTTCAAATCCCGTCACCCACCCCAATTTATTTTTTGCTTGAAAACGGAAAGCGAGAATTTTATATTTGACGCCCTTTTGTTCGGGACACCGGGCAGAGGCGAAACGCTCCCATCGTCTAGAGGCCTAGGACACCGGCCTTTCACGCCGGCGACAGGGGTTCGAATCCCCTTGGGAGCGCGATTTTACGCTGCTCTTTAGAGCAGCTTTTTTGTTTTGGTGGAATTTCTTTTCTGGCGAAAGAAGATATTTTTTGTGGTACCTAAACTGACCCGCCGGCGAGAGGGGTTCTCCCAACTACATAAATTCCAAATTCCAAATTCCAAATAACAAATAACAAATCCCAAATCCCAAATAACAAATAACAAATCCCAAATAACAAATCCCAAATCCCAAATAACAAATAACAAATAACAAAAACCAAATGTCAAATTCCAAAATTCAGATAACAAATAACAAAATACAAACTTCAGAAATATTTTAAACCACAAATTCTATACCTTAAAGAATTCCATACTATAAAAAGAGCGTCAAATTCAAAACTCTATTTCCAACTCTCGGAGATTAAATTCCAGAACATAAATTTCAAACAACAATAATCCAAACCAACGACATTATTAATTAAAAGATTTTTTCTCGACAAAGCCCGAATCCTCATTTACTCATGTGTTGAAAGCAAGCATGAGGAAAAAAATCCGAAATTAAAACGTTCCTTTTACCACCCCTCCGTCCACCAGCAAAGAGATGCCGGTGATGTATCCCGCCCGCTCGCTGCATAAAAACGCCACCGCATCTCCAATTTCGTCCGGCTTGCCAAATCGACGTAAGGGAATCTCCTGCTCTGCCTCCCGAAGCACCTCTTCCAGACTCCGCCCACTTTGCCGGGCACGTACCTCGTTCAATTCAATCTGGCGGTCGGTTAAGATATGTCCGGGGAGCACCGCATTTACCGTGATGCCATAGGGAGCAAATTGATGAGCCTGAGTTCGGGTCAGGGCAGAGAGTCCCGCCCGGAGGGTGCTACTGATGGTGAGAATGGGCAGCGGTTCCCGGGCAACTAACGAGGTAATGTGCACGATCCGGCCCCATTTTCGTTGCTGCATCCCGGGAAGTACCAGCCGGGTTAGGCGCACCACATTCATCAAAGTGGATTCCACTCCCTGACGCCATCTTTCTTCTTCCAGCTCCTGAAATTGACCAACCGGTGGTCCCCCGGTGTTTGTGACCAAAATATCGATTTTTCCAAATTTCTCCTCTGTTTCCCGGAACCAGCGCTCCAGGTCTTGCTTTCGGGTAACATCTGCCTGTTGCGCCATCAGTTGTGCTGCCGGAAATTCTTTCCGCAACTCCTCCTGTGCCCGCTGCAAAGGCTCGGGACTCCGGGCACAAATGGACACCGCGCATTCTTCCCGCAACAACGCGCGGGCAATGGCGTAGCCAATTCCTTTACTGGCCGCGGCAACCATGGCCGTCCTACCGCGAATTCCTAAATCCATAAACCCTCCTGATTGCCTGGTATGTGTTTTATTTTTCTACAAATTCTACCCAAAACGTTAAAAATCAATTCATAAAACACCGGAAACGATTCAAGACCTCCTTAAAATAATCCCGCGGAGACGATAGGACAAGGAAGATTCACTAACATTTCGAAAAATGTAGACTGTTTCTTCAACAACCGTTTCATGTAAAAGGCTTTTTTAATGATACGGATAAGAGGCAAGCAGGAAATGGATTAACAGGCATTTTTTCAGGATGTTGCGAAAAATCACTTTACCATTGTGTAAAAGATTCCCAGCTTATAAAAAACACATTTGGTGAATACCCAATGTTTAAGCCACAGAAAGAATGCACATCAGCTTTTTCCATCAGCTTCAATTTTTACCTGGAGAGGTAAGCTGCTCTTCCCGGATGGAAAAAGCGAAAATTGTGTGTTATTTCGTTTGGTTAAGATGGCATCCTGTTAGTAAATTGAGCTCTCTTAATCAATAAAAATTAAAAATTCAACTTATATGGAGGATTCAAAGAATGAGTTTTTTAAAACAGAAAAATCCGTTCGAGAATGCCCTCAAGCAGTTTGATAAAGCTGCGGCACTGCTCAAATTAACGGACAACCAGATTGCCATGATCAAAGAGCCCCGACGGATCACGGAAGTCAACTTACCGGTGCGCATGGACGATGGCAGTATTCGTATTTTCAAAGGATTCCGGGTGCAGCACAGCATTGTGCGCGGACCGGCCAAGGGCGGAATTCGGTTCCATCCGGAAGTTACCGTGGATGAAGTGAAAGCCCTGGCGTTCTGGATGACCTACAAATGTGCGGTGGTGAACATCCCCTTCGGCGGCGGCAAAGGGGGTGTGGTGGTGGATCCCCGGGAACTTTCTCCAAATGAGCTGGAAAATCTTACCCGGCGCTACTTCGCAGAACTCTCGGATCTGTTTGGGCCCGATCAGGACGTTCCCGCACCGGAT
>JALXCH010000035.1 GCA_026991005.1 Calditrichia bacterium
CGGCGATGTTTACCGTATCGGTTCCGTAATTGTAAATTTCAATCCAGTCGTCGAATTCGCCGTTTTCGTCCGCACAACAGGCATCGTTGCTGGCCAGAAATTCATTGATTACCAGTTTGTACTGTGATTCGGGGGGAGGAGCCGGATTGTTGACTGAATCATCCAGACTACAACTGTGTAGCCAGAGACCCAGCATCATTAAAATAACACTCCATTTGATTACTTTCATGATTGCCTCCGTAAAATATTAGAAGAAAAATTTAATCATAAATTGAACGTAGCTAAAGCGATCGCCACCGACGACTCCGTTTCCGGTGGCATTCTCGGAGTTGTGCACAATGGTGTAATTCAACTGATTCACAATGTTATCGTTGGGATACCAGTTCACTCCGAAGGTGTAGTTATTGGCACGCCCGCCTAAAATCAACGCTTCGGTATCCGAAAGGTTCAAATGGCTGTACCGGAAAGCCAGTTCCCAGGCGCCGAGTCCTTTTCGTTTGGGAAGAAGCTGGCTAAATTCACCCTGGGTGGGATCCCAGGCACGGGATTCTCCGGTAATAGTCCACAGTAAATAGACATATCCGCCGGAGAAGTTCGCTTTCTCCACACCATTGGTGTTATTCAGAAATTTACCGGGCAGGCTATGAACCTGTACGGCAATGTATTCACTCTGTAGATGGAAATTGCGGTACACCAGGGCACCTTCCACTCCGCCGCGATAATCGTAGCTTACATTGCGAATGGTTCCCGTTTCCAGCATTTCCAGGTCACCAATTTTGGTTTCGGGCTCGGCCTTAAATTCCACTGCCCAGCTTTCGTCATCGGGGCGCACCCATACTCCGGAAGCACCTAGATGCAGAATCATATTATCGGTCTGGATGGGTGCCGTGGCAAAACGCGCCGCAAAGCCGCCACCGGTTTCATCTTTGGTTTTATTTTTCCGGGTGTCGAACATTTGCCCGAACAGGTCGGCGCGAACGTTCCATTTGTTGCCCCAGCGGGAGTATTCCACGCCCATTCGGCGATGGAGCTTGTCGGCAAGGCCCACGTAGGCGCGTTCCGGGAAAGGCAGGTAACGGGAACTGGTGACGATTTCCAGCCCGAACGGTACTTTAAAATTACCAACTTTGATGTGGGAATTATGGAATCCCAGATAGGAGAGATACACATCCTTCATTTCCACAATTCCTTCGGCTACATCGATATCCCATTCCGCATACCAGGTGCGCCACATTTTCATCTTCAGAGCAAAGCGAATTTTGCGTGGATGCGTTCCATTGCTCAATTTATTTTTGTTCTCGAAGAAATAGGCACCGTTCATAAAAGCCCGGATGTCGAAGCGTCCGGCAAAATCGCCATCCAGTGAACGCCAGAATAAAATGCCGTGGTCCCATTCCGTTTTAGCGGGACGGACATCGTCCTGTGCCAGAGTGACCATGGGACTAACGATGGCCAACAACACGGCGGCGAGTACGACAAACATCAATTGTTTCATGGATTTCCTCCTTACAATTAATCAATCCGTTAAGGGTTTACTTTGAAAATTAAATATAGCTCGCGGCGTTTCTTGCGTATAGCTTTATTGTAAATTTTATTGATATTGTTTTCCGGTTTCAGACGCCAGGCCGGGCTTATCTGTGCCAGCGCCTCGTCTAATTGCCACTTGTGTACGAAAACCTTTCCGTGCAGCTTTTTGACCGCTTCAATCTGTTCCCGGGTAAAGTGGTTAGGATCCATTTCCCGTTTGGCAATTGTGGAGTCGATGCGGAAGCTGTCCCGCTGGGCAATGTTGAAAATCTGGTACAATTGAGTTTCACTCAGGTCCTCGCGGGATTTCAGAGCTTCGCGGAATTTGGACATATTGTAAAACCGCTTGCCTTCCAGCTCTTTGAGGTGAGTGATGGGGATATGCTTTTCGGCCAATTTTTGCATCACAGCCGGCGAGAGTTCGTAGGTTACCGGCCGGACCACCTGCTGCTCGAATACATTCTGTACGAAGAAGAGAGCCACAAAGCTAAACAGGGCAGCAGCTATGGGGGTGGTTATCCAGCCGGAAGCAATTTTCCCCAGTATGCCAAAATTAATGCCTTTACCCCCTTTCGCCAGGCCAATGCCGATAACGGCACCAATTACGGCCTGGGAACTGGACACCGGTACCAGAGGAATGGTGGGTAATCCGTGGGAAGCCAGCCAGTGTTCCAGGCTTTCGGAGGCAAACAGAAACAACACCAGCGATTCGGAAAGTACCACAATCAGAGCCATGACCGGGGTGAGTTTGTACACTTCGTTCCCCACGGTACGCATCACGCGTTCCGAGTAGGTGTAAATTCCCACAGCAATGGCCAGGGCGCCCAGGAGGAAGAGCTGCTGAGTGCCGCTGAAGTGGAAGAAACCCAGCAGAGTGATATCGCGGAAAGGGGAAGCAGGTACAAACACTCCCATAACGTTGGCAATATTGTTTGCACCCAGACTGTAGGCACCAAAAGCCCCTACGACGATCAGACCGACGCGGGTGTAAGCATCCAATTCCAGCATATGGATGCGGGCGCGGCCCAGCACAATCTTGAAAAGTTTAAATAAAATAATGGAAAAAACCGCCGCCAGGATGGGAGAAACCACCCAGGTGGAGACAATTTTTCCCAGAGAGTTCAGGTCGGTGGGCGAACCGGTGAACAGGTTCCATCCAATGATGGCGCCAACGATAGCCTGAGAGGTGGATACCG
>JALXCH010000036.1 GCA_026991005.1 Calditrichia bacterium
CTATAAAAATCAGGAAACAGAAAAAACCGCTGAAGCCAGTTCCCCAGCTCCGGAGAATGGAATATGCGTCCCAGGAATCGGAAGGGATCACGGTGTAAACTCCGCACGCGATAGATTTTTAAATCAGGCGGGAACTCCTCTTCTAACACTTCCCTGGCTGTATCATCCATCCGGGAAGAAGTGAGCACCACAGGTTGAATCCCGTAGCGGGGTAAATACTTAACCAGCTTCTCTGGTCGTCTTCCACCTGATTCCGGGAATTGATGGGTAATAAATAAAATGCGAATGGAATTGGTCATAAAAATAGAAATTTCCAAAAATGAGGGCAGAATTAAAAATAGCCGGTAGGATAGGAATTTACTTAAAATCGCATTTTCTGAAAGGAGATTGCGAATTTATACCAGACTTGTTTGGTTTTTTCCTGCTTAACAATCCTGGTACGCGCTTACATTAACATATTCTTAATTCAACTTTGCCATGAATTCGTTAAGAGACTTTGTCATTTTAGCTGTTTCCAGCAAGGCTTCCAGCTTTTCTACGGATTCTATGTGCTTTACCGCTTCCCGAATTTCTTCACTAACCTGCTGAAATTTCAGCTCCAGCACATCCAGAATTACCTTCCGAAGTACTTTTTGCTTCCCTTTCAATTCTCCTTGCCGAATACCCTCCTTTATTCCTTTCTCATAGCCCCTTTTTTCCACTATAGATATAATAGACACCTTTTTTTCCTCCTCTATCTTGTAAATCTCATCAATTAACTGAGTGTCCATCTCCTCCGGCAATTTCATAATCCATTCTATAAACTGAAACAACGCCGCAATGGTTTCCCGCCTCATTCCCAGTTCATACAACCGAATGAGAAATTCCCTTTTCCAGCGATACCGATCTTCGTAAGTCTCCTCCGTCTCCAGCGTGCGTAAATAAGCCAATACACCCAGCGCAAAGGAATTATCCTTAACCTTCTTCTCCACCTCCTCCGGAATATAATCAATGATCTTCACCAGCGGAAATTCAAATATCACCCGACATCCACAGCACTCACTCACGTACCGATTGGGACGATAAGTGGGACTCCTATCCGTCAACACTGCCAGACTAATCACGTCCTGACGATACACATCGTAGATGCGATTGCGGTAAATAAACATCCGCTCCGCAAAGTCCTTCTCTCTTTCGCCCTGCACCTCAATGTGGATCAATATCCACTTCTTCTCCCCATTTCTAAAACATACCTGTACCAGCTTATCCACTATCCGACGCCCCGTCTCCGCTCCCCGCACAATCTGCTGAAATTCCTTGTCCAGAAATTTGTACCCACAAGTAAAATCAATTTTTGCAGCAATATCGGGAAAGAAAAATTCCATAAATTCCCGAAATAAATGGGTAAGAACTTCCTTCCACGCTCCGTCTTCCGACATATTCTCCCCCATTCATCCTTTTACTCCACAATGCTTGTTGTTTAATAGAGTTTAACAAAAAATCAAAAATTTTTCAATGGTGAGGGGGAGTTTTTTCACAAAAATGGATTATTCCGGGAAGAGAATCTAATTCAATAAAAATCTTAAAATATTGTGTTCATAAAAATGGACTGTTATAAAACCAATGAATCAGGAGCGAGAAGAAAATAGTTTTTCTCGAAGCTGTTGCAGTTCGTAGATGGAAATTAAACCCGTGTGAAACACCAGTGCAATGTACACCAGTAAAATCAAGGAGGAGAGCAGGATTTCTTTCCATCCCGGCACAGGAATTAAAAAGAGAAGCAAAGGTGCTGTGATGAGAACATATCGAAGATAGGTGATCCCCTGCAATCGATAGGCAAAATTACGGAAAAAGTAAAAGGCCGAACCCAGTGCCAGAGTGAGTTCGCCCCCCACTACCCCCAGACTGGCACCAATCGAACCATATGAGGGAATAAGGAGAGCATTGAGAACAATTTTAACCAACGCAGCTCCGGTAATAATTCCTGCTACCCATTTTTCCCGATGAGCCGCATTAAGCCCCACGGTAAATGTTACGGAAATAAAGTAAAACAGCAGCGAAAAGGTGAGAATCTGCAGGGGTAAAATGGAAGCGAGGTATTTTTCTCCGAAAAGCACCCTTACCACTACATCGGCATATCGGTAAAAAAGGAAGGTAAGCGGAAAAGTAATTAACACCACGTATTTTTCCATTTGCAGCACCAGCCGAATAAATTCATTCTGTTTGTGACGAAAGAGATAGGAAAGCGTGGGAAAAAGTACCTGTCCCAGAAATAACGGAAACATTAAAAAAGCATGGATTAAGCGGTTAGCAGCATTGAACACCCCCACTTCCTGAAAGGAAGCCATTTTAGAAAGCATGACTGTATCCACTTCATAAAAAAAATTGGTCATAATCCCGATGAGGGCAAAGGGGATAGCCCGGCGGATCAGCAATATCTGATAGGATAGTGGCTCCACATCCCGCCAGTGGAACCGGAAGTAACGCCAGGCCGCCAGGAAGAAACCCAGAAACAGAACAATCTGGTACAGTGCCACGCTGCCCAGAATGAGAACAATGGAGCTTTTAAGAAGCACATGGATGACAACAATGAGAAATATGCCGATTGTTTGCAAAAGCGTGTAGAGCGCCTGCCAGCGAAAATTTTCCCGGGCTTTGAATAAAATAATCACCACCTCGGCAAAGGTAATGGCAATGTAAGAAACCGTGGAAATCCAGATAAGCAAACGTGCCAG
>JALXCH010000037.1 GCA_026991005.1 Calditrichia bacterium
TGCAGGAGTTTAAATCCGACCCCCACGCCCGCCAGCTCTTTGAAGGGGTAAGGGCAGTCCGGCCGTTTGGGATCCAGCACCGCCACCGCAGGTGGGAGCTCTTCGGCAGGTTGATGGTGGTCGCACACGATGGTGTCCATTCCCAATTCCCGGGCCAGGCGGATTTCTTCCACCGCCGTAACACCGCAATCCACCGTAATGATGAGCGAAACACCTTTCCTGGCCGCTTCCCGAATTCCTTTTTCCGAGAGCCCGTATCCTTCGGTCATGCGATCCGGGATGTAGTAGGTAACCCGGGGACCCACCAGGCGGGAGAGTACCAGATACAGCAGCGAGGCAGCGGAAACGCCATCCACATCGTAATCGCCGTACACCAGGATTTTCTCCCCGTTTTCCAGGGCGTGGGTAAGGCGATCCACCGCGACATCCATGTCCTTCATTAAAAAGGGGTCGTGAAGGTTTTCCAGATCGGGTCGGAAAAATACCCGGGCTTTCTCGAAGGAATCAATCTGGCGGTTTAATAAAATCCGTGCCATCACTTTGGGAACCGCCAGTTCGCTGGCTATTTTGGCTATGTCCTCATCATCATAATCGTAATCGAATACCCATTTGTACTCCATTCATACACCTATGTACCTTTTCTATTTTTATAAACATTACTTTCTCGGGAATGATGTAATAAATCGTAAATGGGTTCATTGCTAAAACCGTGTTTTTCAAGATATTTCGTAATTTAGTTTAATATCGGATTGCAAAAATTGCAACCGATTTTTCATATTCAATATGGGTTAAAATTTCCTTCTCTTTGTGAAGCAGGTCATTTTTTCTGTGCATAAGCATTTGCATTTTACCGGGCAGGCGTATAAATTGATTTTCGAGATTTTGCAAAGGAGAAACCGATGAAACGACTGGTGGTGTTTCTGAGCCTTTTGAGTATTGTGGGAATATTGTGGGCACGCGCTCCCTATACCGAAATTAAAGTGGGTTATATGGAGCCCAAAGCTGCGGAACCGGGATACTTGTTTGGCATGAACATGGGGCGCATGATTGACGAAAGTTTAAGCTGGAGTTTCGAAGCCAATTACTTTCAGAGGAGTTATCGCAAGGAAACCACCATTTACCGCTCGGAAACACAGGGTGGAATTACCCCCGAAACCAAACAACTGGAACTGGATTTTGTTACCCGCATCATCCCGGTATTCATGAAGTTGAATTACGAGCATCCGCTGGGTGGACGGGGGCCGTTTTATGTGCGGGCTTCTGGTGCCATTGGCTGGGAGATGGTGTGGAACAACGAGAAAAATTATCTGGAAGGCTACGAGCAGAATCGTTTCTACCACGGTTTTGGCTGGCAGGTAAGCGCTGGGCTGGGATTCGAAATCAGTTCCTCGGCCAATTTCTTTGTGGATGCCTTTTACAACGATTCCCGCGCTAAACGAAATCAGAGTACCAACGATAGAGGACTCCCCACCTGGGAGGAGCTGGATATCTCCGGATTTGGGATCAAAGCGGGAGTCAGCATTGTGGGATTTGGGTGGTAGGTGGCAAACTACCCGGGCGTTTCCCGGAAGTGCTTCTTACCTGTTTTCCCCTGATTTTTTCGGGAGGGTAACTCCCATCCCCGGTGTTTGTATCCCCTGCTTGTTAAAAAACCGGAGGTTGGAGGCCTTTTCCTTGAACATGAATTTGATTCAAATACCAATCGTTAAATCGATATTCTATGAAAAAATCCTCCTTTGTTTTTCGATTCCTTCTTCCCGGGACAATCCTGTTGTGGATGTTGTGGCAGGGGTGTGCACCCCGGGTGCGTAAACCGGTTCCCCAACCGGAAGCGGAACTTCCTCAGGTTCCGCGCATCCGGGTAGCGCTGGAAGCGGAACTGGATGAAGGTGCGCTTGCCTTTCAGGGGACTTACCAGTTGAAAAGTGAAGAGGCCACTTATCTGCTCGACCAAACCGTGGGGGAGTTCCGGGTTAAAAAATTAAGCAACAAACTGGTATTGTACAGCCCCAAACGGAATTTTGAATTCACCCGGTTTCAGGAAATCCGTTTTGTGCCCCGGGGAGAGGCTTATTTTGTGTGGAACGACCGTGCCTACCAGGGGGAAGTGCTTTTTGTGCACACCGGACAGAGGATTGCCGTGGTAAACGAACTTCCCCTGACGGAATATTTGCAGGGTGTAGTGCCCAACGAAATTCCCAGCCACACCCGCGATTACCTGGCAGCTATCGAAGCCCAGACCATTGCCGCGCGCAGTTACGCCCTCTACTACCTCCAGCATCCGGAATCGCCCGCCTTCCATTTGTACGATGATGTGCGGCATCAGGTGTATCGGGGACGGGAGAATCAATCCTCGCTGGTACAGAAAGCCATTCAAGAAACTGCCGGTCTGGTATTAACCGATGAGGCCGGACGTCCCATCCGGAGCGAATTTCACTCCACCTGCGGCGGGTATCTGGAAGCGGAGAACGGGAATACCTTTACCGATGGGAAAGGGGGTTCTTTTTACTGTAGCGCTTCTCCCTTTTACCGCTGGGTGCGCACGGTGAACGATCGGGAGATTCTGCGCAATCTGCTGCGAATGGGGCGGGTAAAGCAAATGGCATTCCGCCGCTGGATGCAGGAAGGATTTAAAATGCACCTGCGGGTGGAACACCGCACTGCGTCCGGCAGGGTGGATAAACTGCTTATTACCATAAATGG
>JALXCH010000038.1 GCA_026991005.1 Calditrichia bacterium
GCTCATCAAAGAGTTCCGGAGACTTGATCCTCCAGTTTATTTCTGTAACGTATCCATCTTTTTCTTTAACCTCAACATCATAAAAGTACGCTACTCGCCAGTGCCGCTCCTTGATGCGACCAATCCGTTCCAACACCTTGGCGTAGCGCTTGGTACCGCGCTTTTTGTGCAAACTCTCGGTAGCATGCTTTAATTCGGTTTCAAAACGTAACCGATGTAATTCCTGAATCGCCTTCTCTTTCCGGCTCTTTAATTGACTCCGGCAATATAAGTAAAGTTCATCGCCAACAAGAAAGCTCATAGCTTCAACAAAGACCCCTCCAAAATTAATATTGCAATTTGGAATTTGGAATTTGGAATTTGTTATTTGGGATTTGTTATTTGGAATTTGGAATTTGTTATTTGGGATTTGTTATTTGGGATTTGGGATTTGTTATTTCATTTTTCGCTTTTCCTGAAGCGTTATGCCGCGAAACAGCACGTATGCCCATCGAAAGCATTTCCGGCTGAGAGCCGGGCTACATTTTTACCGCTCTTCCATTCGATTCTGAAAACTTACCAGAGCACCAAAACGGGAATATTTCAACCAGATTTTCAGAAAAATAATTACCTGCAACATCATAAAACTTATTAGGTACCATTCCGTACTGGTATCCGGTAAGTGCAACAGGAAATAATTGCTAATTCCCAGAAATCCCAGCACCATCACCCCCAGCATGCCATACAATAGCAAAAGCCTGAACCAATGCTTTCGGAAATAACGCCACGCCTTCCCAAAAGCCGCGCGCACCCGCAATAAATTATCCCGCACCAGGTAAAGCCGACTCAAATCCATTAACAGCAATCCCACGGAAAAAAGGAGCAGGTAAATCAACACGACTGCTCCAACCACCGGGAAAATCGTGGTTTCAGTAGGGGAAGCAGCAATCCACAAGAAGAATGGTAGCGAGGGAATCAATCCCGTTAGCAGCAGGGCAATACCTAGCCCTACTCCCAGAACTCCCAGCCGCAGCATGCGCCCGGCAAACTCTCCGCTGCGGGAGAGAAAGCGGCGAATCCCGAAATTCTCCTGCTCCACAAAAGCATCCACAATTCCACTGCTGGCCAGAAACATCAAGAGAGCAAATACCAGGTTGGCAGCAGACAGTGCTTTCTGAGCCGCCACAACTCCATCCTTCATGTAATAATAAAATTCTGCATAATATGTGTAAATAGAACTCCTGGCCAAAACATCGGTAACCAGTCGATGGGCAAAAAACTTTTTAAATGTTTGAAGATAAGGGTTCAGGAACAACACTGCCCAACCCAGATTCGCTAACCAGAGGAGAATAAAAATACTGCGCCGCTTCCAGCCCTGCCGTAAACCTTCGATTATTGACCGCACCATGTTTCCATTTCCTTTCCTCAGATATCTCACTTCGATAAATTGTTCCCCTCAATACAAATAAAATCCGCTGAGTATTTGCTGGTAAATTGCCAGAGATTTTACCCAGTGCCGCCAGAATGCCTGGCGATTGGCACGCCGGGTGTAGGAGTTGTTCGTCCAGTTGACATCCAGCCACATGTGATGTTGAGGATCCACAGTCGCTGAGATGACCCGGGAATGGGGACGAAGGTAGGTAAAGATGTGATAGCGCGTTTTACCATCCCAGGTTTCGGTGAGGGTGTCTCCATCCGAAAACACCACCTGCACCGTTTGCGGAAATTCAAACTCTCCATTTCGCCGCACCACTACCTCGGATTTAATCACCGTGGAATCCGGTGCCACTCTCACTTTTTTGGTACGGATTTGGTCTACCTCATAATCCAGCACCCGCGTGGTAAACAACGCCTGGTGCAAGAGCCAATCCACCTTGCGGGGACTCAATTCTTTCACCACGGCTAAAAAATCTTCCGTATGAGGATGCCGGAACTTCCAGCGATGAACGTACTCGCGCATAATCCGATTCATTACCTCCTCCCCCAGATACCCTTCCAGCGTTTTCAGAAACAGGGTAGATTTATCATACACATAGGTTCCATAACCACCAATTTTATATTCCCAGGCAGGTTTTACAATAATGTCGGTATCGGGGTAGCGCATGTACCCTTTTTTGTGCTCATCGTAATCCCCAGCTTTTACCCCCAAGATACTAAAAAAGCTTGTGTGCACACCGTAATAGGTTTCCATAATTTTGTTGGTGGCATAGCTGGTAAAACCCTCATCCAGCCAGGGCTCTTCGAATTCGTTATTGGCCAGCATTCCATAAAAATACTGATGGCAAAATTCGTGCACAGTTACCCCTTCCGGGAACAAACGAAATGCTTCGGGAAATCCGGTAATGCTTCCGCAGGTGATGAAGCAGGGATATTCCATTCCTAGAGCTGCTCCTGCGTAAACAGGCGCATCCACCAGAGTGAGGTTGGGATAGGGATACGGAAATAGCCACTCCGCAGTATACTCCAACGCATGCTGAATAGCCTGGAAATACCGCTCCACCTGCCCTTGATGCTCGGGAGCGTAGAGCAAAGTAACCTGGGTGGAACCAATGCGTCGCACTTCCTTTCGGTAACCGGGCCAGGCCGTTAGAGCAAAATCGTGAACGTCCTCGGCATGGAAGTGCAGGGTTTTCAGAGAATCCTGGCGCTCTTCGCGCACCAGAATGCCAGTCGCTCCCACCACATATTCAGCGGGAAGGGTTAAACTCACATCAT
>JALXCH010000039.1 GCA_026991005.1 Calditrichia bacterium
TTCGCCGCTTCCCGGAAGTTCGGGCCACAACCTATTGGGTGGCGGAAGAAACGTTTCGGAAGCTGGTTCCGGATGGCTCCCAATGGCAACCGGTGTTTCGCGCCATCGCTGCTCGGGTTCCGGAGTTAGCGCAGCATGTGCTGGCAGAGCAGGTACACGGCTGTGGAGTTGCGGTGGTTTCCTCCCCCGGGGAAGCAGCCGGTGCCGATGGATTGGTCTCCGATACCCCGGAACTGAATCTGGTCATCCGCACCGCCGACTGCGCCGCAATTATAGTTTACGATCCGGAACATGGTGTGGTGGCGAACCTTCATGCGGGCTGGCGCGGCGCCCGGGAAAATATCATCTCCCGGGGCATTTCCCTGCTCCAGCGAATTTACCAGAGCCGCCCCGAAAATCTGGTCGTAGCGATCTCGCCCTTCATCCGGGAATGTTGTTATCAGGTGGGCGAAGAATTCCGCGATTATTTTTCGGAAAAGTACCTCGAGGTGCGCGGGGAGCATCTTTATTTGAATCTGGCGCGTATTTTCCGGGATCAATTGCTGGAAGTGGGAGTAGTGCCGGGGAATCTGGAAATATCGTCCCAATGTACCCACTGCCATCCGGACAAATTTCCTTCGTACCGCCGAACCGGTTCCGCAAACCGGATGTTTCATGCGATTTACCGGAAATCCTAACTGGTGGAATTGTGAATTTTGCAACCACAGAAGATGGAGGGGATGTTAAAACCACAGAGGACACAGAAGACGCAGAAGACGCAGAAACCACAGAAAACATAGAAAACACAAAAAAGACAGAAGAAACAGTAGGATGATGCTTCTCATAAAAAGCGATGAAGAAAATAAAAAATGTAAAATGATAAATGTCCACAGTGTCCACAGGATGCTGTGGAGAAAATGAAGGATTAGAAATGATTTAAATTTATTAATATGGTTTGCTGGATAATTATGATTGATGTTTTGCAGTGAAAAGAGCAACACGGATGGAATTTTGAATTAAGAATTATGAATTATTAAATTAGTACGGACTTGTGGTGTGAATACTTTGCTTCCGTTAAAAAAAGTCACTTCCCCTGGCAGGGTGAGAGGCCACGGAGTGGCCGGAAGATATTAGCCCATGGCCTTCAGCCATGGGAATGGGAAATCCCACCCAACCTATTTGAGTCCTGTAAGGACGACAGAAATAATTTTGAATTTTGAATTAAGAATTTTGAATTAGGCGGGTTCGTGCAAATTGGCACAATTCATTGCTATGAAACAAAACAATTTTCTGGCAGAATTAAAAACCAATAAAGATGAAAAAAAAAGAGTGAAATTGAAGCATTAAACCATCAGGAGTGCGAAGCACTCACACAAGGGTAGCCCAGGGCGAAGCCCAGGGGGAATAGAGACAACACAAAAAATTGAGCCCTGAAAGGGCAACACAGATGGAATTTTGAATTTTGAATTAAGAATTATGAATTATTAAATTTATATGGACTTGTGGTGTGAATATTTTGCTTCCGTTAAAAAAAAGTCACTTCTCCTGACAGGGTGAGAGGCCACGGAGTGGCCGACAGAATTTAGCCCATGGCCTTCAGCCATGGGAACGGGAAATCCCACCCACCATTTTTGAGTCCTGTAAGGACGACAGAAGTAATTTTGAATTTTGAATTTTGAATTTTGAATTTTGAATTGTGTGGGATCGTGTATATTAATACAAATTGTTCCTATGGAACAAAATAATTTTCTGGCAAGATTTAAAGTCAATAAAGATGCAAAAAGGGTGAAAATGAAAAATTATAGCGTCAGGAGTGCGAAGCACTCACACAGGGGTAGCCCAGGGCGAAGCCCTGGGAATGGAAAATACCCCAAAAATTTGAGCCCTGAAAGGGCGACACGGATGGAATTGAGAATTTTGAATTTTGAATTATGAATTAATTAAATTGTGCACATGGGCTGGTGCTATTTTATACAGGATGAATGCCCAGCATCATGAGGACTGAATTACCCTGAAGTGAAGCAACTCTTTACTCAAATTGGGATTGTTTCTTATGTGCAGCATTTTTTAAAATATCGTTGCGCTCGCTGCGAACGTGGCGGTTTTTTTATTTTTTGATATTTGGAAATTTGTTTTTGTTATTTGAGATTTGTCTCTTGGGATTTGGAATTTTACACTTGGTATTTGGAATTTGTTATTTGGAATTTGAATTTTGTTATTTGGAATTTTACAAAATTTAAAGGAGGTACATCCAATGAAACGGGGAATACTTTTTCTGACCTTTTTGCTGCTATTACCCGCGGTAGGTCAGGCGCAAATTCCTACCCAGGCAGGAAACAAATATGTGGAATTTGAACTGCAAACCTCTCCTTTTCTCTCCGGAGGCTACTTCCTGAAGGATAACCTTGCCTTAAGCGCCGGGGTAGCGCTGGCCTTGAACGGAGAATTAAACAGCAACGGATTTTCCCTGCGTCTGGGGATGGATCGCTATCTGAGTAATGCTCGATTAGCACCCGTGGTTGGCGGGTATGCCCGTTTCGATATCAATCCCAATTCTCTGGGAAGTGCCTCGTACAAAGGGGCGTTGTTTGTGCTGGGTGGTTACTGGGGATTGAATTATTTTCTGCTTCCCAATCTTGCCGTTGGCGGGAATCTGGGCGGTGAATTTCAGTTTAATTCCCCGAAAAATGCAGACAGTTCGGTGAACCTGC
>JALXCH010000040.1 GCA_026991005.1 Calditrichia bacterium
GTTAATCCGGCTCGAAACTGGGAAGCCAGGAAGGGAAGGCCAATTTCGCCCCCAACGCTAATTTTGAATGCCTGGCGATAGTTTTCTTTAAACAACCGATTCTGATCCAGTAAATCCTGATAATCCGGGTCGTAGCGTTGTTCGTCAGAAACATCGAATTTTAGCTGCGTCCAATCGATGTATTCGATGGAACCGGTAGCCAGAATGGGACCCAGCGCCAGAGATAATCCCGCATCGAAACGAAAAGGCATTTTCACCTGATATTTAAATTCTCCGGTAAGGTCGTCCAGAGCAATGTATTCTCCATCATCAAAAGAGATGTTGCTAATCAGCCGGTAGGTTTCTTTTACGTGGAAGGTCTGGGGAGGGGTCATGCCCAGCCCCAATCGGATGACTTTTCCGGCGTGCAATAACGCCCCGAATTTAAATCCCAGGGAAGAATATTCCGCCAGAATACTTCGTTTTTCCCGATAGTCTTTAAAATTTGCAGGATATTTGGTAAACCGATCGAAAATATCCTGCTGAAAGAAATCCTGCTGATAATCGCTGCTGCCCGTCCAGTAGGTCATGGTCATTCCCAGAGAGGCGTTGGGGGAAATATCCACTCCAAACGCCCCGGACCACTGATTGAGCGTTCCTTCGTCGTGGATGTATTCTTCTTTCTCCACTTCTTCGCCCCAGAAGTCGTACAGGGTGCCGGTACTATCCAGGTAAAACGAAAGTCGGTCGGTTCCTTCCGCCGAAATTCCGTTAAATTCATTAATATAATCAAAATCTTTTACTCGCTGGTAGCCCACGGCAAATACCAGACTTCCCCGGTAAGTGGGAATCGGGAAAGCAAATCCCAGCGAATTTAGCCGGGTGGCATTGTTGGTCACCTGAAAGGAATTGTTCTGGTAGGTCAAATCGTTGCGCAGTACCGTGTGGCTAATGCCCATCATCAGTTCCATTTTGCGCATCTGGGCCAGCCCGGCAGGATTCCAGTAAATGGCGGAATAATCATCTGCCACACCCTGGTAGGCACCTCCCAGGCTTAACGCCCGGGCACCAAACCCCTGCATGTTTTCGGTAATGCGAACGGCATCCTCTGTTGTTTGACCAAAACCGAGATTGAGTAACAAAATGATTAGAAGAAATGGTGTGCTAAATAATGTGAATAATGGATGTTTCTGCATGGAGCAACCTTACTTTTTCTTGCGACGTTGAATTTTCCCTTTTGAGCTGGAATGGTGGGAAGAATTTCCGCTTCCGCGAATAGCTTTCCGCCCCGGTTTGGGAGCGCTTTGCCGTTGCACGGAATTGCCCTGTTGAGAATGGGTGCCGGAGTTGTTCTTCTGAGTGCTTCCCACGATGGTGCCCGGAGTGTATCCGCCGCTCACTACCGTTCCCGAGGGCAGGGACGGGGAGTTCCCCCCGGCACCGGGAAATCGCCGTCTGGCAGAAACGGTAGGCAAAGGCTGGTTCCCGGAAGAATCTGCCACCATCCCTCCGTTCGTTCCCACAAAGAGCGGCCGGTACCACCAGGGGAATTCGTAGAAATAATTCCAGCGCTCATTCTGGGAAATGTAATCGACCCGCGGGAGCCGGTTACGGGTAGCGACGGGAATGTTAAAATGCTCGGTGTTAGTATGGCAGCGGCTGCAATCGTCCGTGAAGTAAACGGCATGGCTGTATTGAGGATTATCTGGATCCTGAACACGGGGATGATTGATTACTGTGTAACAACTGCTGAACAGGAATACCAAACCAGCGATGAGGAAGAATGTACCTTTCATAAAATGTTACCCGTTTGCTTTAACGACGATGAACCGAGCGCGAGGAACTGCTTCGGCTGCTGCTTCGATGGGAAGAACTGGAACTCCGGCGTCCGCTGTGACTGCTGTGAGAAGAGGAACGGGAGCTACTCCGTGGGGTGTAGCTGTGCGAATGGGAGCGTGTAGTATGAGGAGTTCCGCGATAGGCCGGTCGGTAGCGCCGACTGGTTCTGGAAGAAACCTGACCTCGCGACACCGCTTTGGGATTCTGCGCCTGAACGCTACGGGTACGCCGGATGTGCCGTTTCTGGGGTACGGCTTTCCGGGTGGTCAGGGTGGTGTGTTTTTCAGAAGAACGCACAATGCGCCGGGCATCCTTCCCCTGGGCACTGCTTCCTCCCGAAGCATCGGTAGCCTGGCTTACGCTGCCGCCACCCCGGCTAATCCAGCGGTTGCCCTCCCCGGCCAGATGACGCTCCGGCGGAGGCCCGGAATCCCGGTGTATAGTGCGCGGGCCTGTAAAAGTGCGCCGGCCAAAAGGACGTTTCCCATAATAAATGGGAAAAACCGGATAGGGATATCCCCACCAGGGATCATAAGGATAGGGATAATAGCAGCAGTACGAATACCAGGGGTACCAGGGATTCCAGCCCCAGAAGGGATCCCACCATCCCCAGGAGAAACCAAAGCTAAAGCTCCAGCCGGGTGTGTACCAGGGATCGTTCCAATAAGGGGAATTGTAGATGTAGTAGTTATGAATTTCTGTCTCCGGGTAATAACTGCTGTCCGTGGCAACGGTATCGGAATAGGCATAATCCGGATAGTCGCTGACCGGTGGTTGGTAAGCCTCCGGTGGCGCTTCCTGACGATCCACCATTTTAATCTGAGTATAGCACCCGGTAAACAGGAGCGTCAGGATAGTGATGAAT
>JALXCH010000041.1 GCA_026991005.1 Calditrichia bacterium
GTAAATAAATTTGATTTTCCCTATGGTTAGGGGCAAATATTGAATTTTATTTTTATATTTTACCAATAAATGCATTATACGTTGCACCAGTTTAATAAGAAACAGAATTTTCCTTTACGGGCAAATTGTTCTTACTTTTTCTATGAATACTCCATAAACTTTAAATAATCCAGAAAATTTTATTTACTTACAAAAAAATAATCTGGCAGAGGAGTTGAACTCCCCTGCCAGATTGTGATTGACTGAAAAACACCAACAATCACTTCATCAGCATCATTTTACGAATATACTGATGATTCCCTGCCTGCAAACGATACAAATACACACCGCTTGCTACGGAAATACCATTATCATCTTTTCCATTCCAGGTTATCTGGTAATGACCGGGCGCATAATATCCATCAATTAACGTTCTTATGAGACGACCGGAAATATCGTAAACGGTTAACTTTACCATCGAAGCCTCGGGCAAATCGAAAGGAATAGTCGTAACCGGATTAAATGGATTGGGGTAATTTTGTTCTAAATTGTATTCATTCGGAAGCAAAGAAAGAGTAGAACTTGTAAGCTGGTCTTTAGACTTCTCCAATCTTTTTTCATTAGATACATCCCGAAATTCTCGAATGTTTATCAACGTATAATGATGGTTTAACTGCTGATGAACACCGAACGTATTCACTATAATATTTTGCCCGGCATATCCATTTAACGGTATCCGTAAAGAATCTTCATAAACCAGATGATTTCCTGCTCCTGCTGCAAGATTATACTGTGAAACGATCTGACTCACACCCTGTGCATTGTTTATGCGAATTCCAAACAATCTAACAGGATTAAGCCCTGTGGGAATATTCAAATTCTCGATTTCAATCCGATATTTCAGAGAAAGAAACTGCATATCCGGAGAAACCATAATTGGTAATAACTGCTGGAAATTCGTTACACCATTCACGGTAGAGAGAGGAACAAACGGTATTGATTGCGTACCATTCATACCGGAAACTTTCACATCACCAAATTTAATCCGGATATTTCCCTGTAAACCATTGATAGAAAGATTCGATAAATTATAATCAATTTCTCTGAAATCAGTAGAATACAAGGTAGATTTATTCGAACTGTTTATAACATCTTGCCTTATCATATATGGCTGCCCACCACTCGTCCAGGTCCAACAACCCATAAATTTATCTCCGAATACATTCACTCCTGCATGTTCTCCGGAATCATATTCGGACAACATATCCCAGCTTTCACCATCATAATACAAATACCGAACCGTATAATTATCCGTTTCGACTGTCGCATATAAATTTACCTGATTGGAATGAGCACCAATGGAAGCTTCCGTCAAATTATTGGTGTAAGTAACCTGTTGCATCACAGCTTCCTCTTCGGGGGTAGTGGCATGTACATGAGCATGTCTGAAGCGCAAACCGATTTCTCCATCGAAATAACTCCAGGCAATATCGACAAAATTTCCTCCCGCATAAGCAATACTGGGCAGGCGATTCATATTATTAGTTGTTGACCAGATGGGAGAAGAAGGCCCGCTTTCGGAGGCAACATTATAGTAATTGTATTTAATGTACCCGTCTTCTTCCCAGCAAATGTATAAGAGTGAAGCATTAAAATTTGATGCCACAGACGGATGAATGGCACTGGAGGATGAACCGGGTACATTCGACTCCAATAGCGCAAAGGAAGGTGATGTGGTCGGATTACTGATGCGATACAGCGAAATTCCATTATCAAAGGAATCGAATATGGCGTAAAACTCGTGCCCCAATTTTGAATTCCTCCAGGCAGCCGTAAGCACCGGATACACATCGTCTTCTTTTAAAACAACCATTCTTTCGATGTTGCTCCAGTGGTTGGAATTCATATCGTAACAACGGAAAGCGACGCCATGATCATTCCCCTGCCGGTATTCCCATAAAATACCAATTACCGGGATACCACTGGTATATTCCTCGGTATAATTTAGATAAGTGGCAATACAGGCATTTCGAGCATTCCGGGAAATATCGCTCACCAGCACCTCTTTGCTCCAGGTCGCGCCATTATCCGAAGAATAGGTGTAATAAATTAACCCGTCATCTTCGTAAACCAGGTACCAATTATTACTAAATCCGGCTCGGGGATCCTGTAAAACATGCCTTCCGTTATTGAGAGCGGTAGCCGTATGTTGATTCGATACCAGATGCCCTTTGTAAACCGCTCTGGCAACGGCATTGGAACTATTAAAAACAATTGCGGTTTGCCGATTGGTTGTATCTTCAAAACTTACATGGGTTCCCCGCCATACCTTAAAATACCAGGGAATGGGCTCGTTGTGAAAGGTAATGGTCTGTTCTTCAAGAGCACGAACAGAATAATAAGGATTAGGCGGATTATTAAAATATTGATGTAAAAATACCCCATCAAATTTAGACTTGTTATTTAATTTAAGAGGCGAGGATTCTTTAAGGAATATCGTGTTCATCCCCAGATTATGGTATCCGTAAAGCGGGTTATAAAAAGCAGAGTTTGTGGAATCGACCACCCAGGGATCTTTAAATTCTATGGAATCGCCGGATACATCCACTTCTTCCACAAATTCATTTTTTATTATAGCAGTTGTATCAACACTATAATATATCGGGGATAATTCAAATATTCTATTATCAATATATATA
>JALXCH010000042.1 GCA_026991005.1 Calditrichia bacterium
GTTCATCCGACCCATAAGCGGTAATGACAATGACCCGGGTATCGGGATGTTTCGCTTTAATCATGGAGAGTAAATCCAGACCATTAATGCCCGGCATTGCAATATCGGTGATGACTACATCAAACGGTCCCTCCTCAATTTTCTCCAGCGCCTCCTGGCCGTTAGAAGCGGTGACCACTTCGCACTCGATGGGCGAATTAATAAACGTTTGATAGAGACTAAACGTCAATGTTTCTTCATCATCCACAATCAGCAGTCGTTTTAAACGATTCATATCCCCTCCAACGCTTACATACGTTAATGGTGAATAAAAGCGGGCAGCGCCAGAACAAAAGTAGTTCCCTCGTTAACTTTACTGGTCACGTCAATTTTTCCCCCATTCTCTGTAATTAAACGGCTACAAATGGAAAGTCCCAGCCCCACACCTTCCGTTTTGGTTGTGTAAAAGGGATTGAATATTTTGTCCAGATCCTCTTCGGGAATTCCAATTCCTGTATCGGAGATTTCCACCAGCACATATTCGATTTCGGATTTATTAATTTGAAAACGATCTTTTTCTTCATCCAGCAATTTAAGTTTTTTGCGATAGGTGGCTACCCGTAAAATGCCTCCTTTAGGCATGGCATCGATGGCATTGAGGAAGATATTTAGAATCACCTGTTCAATCTGCGTTTCATCCACAAACACCCGGGGAACATTACTCCCAAAGTCCGCCTGAAACTGAATGTTGCGTTTCTGCATTTTGGGGGCCAGAAGCAGGTACACCCCATCGATAATCATTTCAATATCATGAAAATTGAGTTTGGGTTTGGTAGGACGGGCAAATTTGAAGAATTCCTGCAACAGGCGATTCGCTTTGTCCACTTCCCGCACAATTCGGGCAATAATCTGATTTCGGAAGTCGTCTGCACCGAAACTTTCTTCCAGTACCTGCGCAGCGGCTTTAATTCCCGCCAGCGGATTGCGAATTTCGTGAGCGATTCCGGCAGAGAGCTCTCCTAACAACGCCAGACGCTCCATGCGCTCCACCTGCAATTTCAAATGCCGAATTTCCGTTAAATCGCGGAAAAGTAAAATAACTCCATCGAATTTGTTGTTTTCATCATGGATGGGTGAAGCACTGACACCAACGATGATGTTGGAACCGTCTTTCTTCCGGAAAACGATTTCTTTCTCATCCACTTTCTTGCCGGGAATAAACATGGATTTCAGAAATTTTCGGGTTTCTTCATCTTCCGGGAAAAGATCGGTAACGTAACGTCCCAACAAATCTTTCACTTCGTATCCCAGCATATCCGCCGCCATTCGGTTAGCAAAGGTAATCTCGCCGTCCAGATCCAGGGTGAGCAATCCGCTGCTGATATTTTGAATAATACTCTTGTAAAAATTGTACACCTTATCCAGCAATTGGATCTGGCTGGATTCCCCCTCCTGTTGCTTTTGAGGTGCCAGTGCCGTAGAATTGCTCCCGGAAATATCTTCCAGAAGATTAGAAAATTGCTGGTTTAACAATTGAAAAATTTGTTTCTGTTTTTCTAACTTCGATTGCATTGTTTTAACCTAAACCATTATTGCGCAATATAGTTTATTTTCCCTAAAAAATCTATCAATTTTTCCTGAAAGAAAGCTCCTTTTTCAGCATCCGCAGGTTGGTGTTCATTCGCGTGGGAAATCGTGGCTCACGAAGGGTGATTTTTCTGACGGAATGCACAGAACAGATTTAATTAAGAATTTTGAATTAAATTTTAAAACCACAGATACACAGTAATCACAGAGGGAAAAGAATATTTAGAAGATAATTAAGAAACCGAAACAGTCGTCCTGCTAAAGACGATGTGCGCATGCGTTCCCAGATACCACAAGTTTAGAGAATGTTGGAACAGATTAAAATTTACCAATAAAAATGCCCCTTCGTTCGAAAGGGGCTAAAATCTTCATGCAGAAATGGGAACGTCCAACATCTATGGAAATCTTCCGATACGGACGATTCTTCCTTCTTTACTCATTCGCCGAAAAAGGGAGGGTTTCGCTTTCCAGCTCCAGGGTTACCGAACCAAAAAAAGCTTTCATTTTCGCTTTTAACGGAATTCTTCGGCTGTCCCGGGAGAACCAGCCTTCGAAATCGTCCCGCACCCCGGCAATACCAATAAAACGGACTTTACCTTTGAGGTAATAACTGGAGCTTTTCTGTCCGTTATATTCTACATCCTGCACTTCTCCAGCTTCCCGGAAATAACAATTTTCTTTTCCATTCAACACAAAGGTCGGTACTGCCACATCCCGTAACTTCTCTCCGGACAGCTTCCGGGCAAAGAATAACAGAGAGAGCACATCCCGGTAGGTGGTATCCATGGGTAACCACTCTTCCGACACCGGCTCGATGCGATCCGGATAAATCTTCTTAACCACTACCTGAACCTTTTTCCGGGTATGATCAAAAATGTAATCTGTCTTCAATACGTAACCGCTTTTTTTCTCCCAGGCGTAAAAAGCCACAGGCACAGCATTACTATCCACATAACTCTCATAAATATCGTGGAGGGTAATAAAAGGGATACCTGGCGCGGAATCGATGTAAATCTTCAGTTTGTAATATTTACCCCCATGGGTTTCCACCAGACCTTCGTTTACCAGACGAATGGTGCCCACTCGAATGAATGACCATTTGACCTTGTAAATTAGCTCCTCACCCTGGACAAAAATATTGGCCTTTTCGTGGACAATATTCCCATATCCCACAAACGCTAGGGACAAAATTAATAATATGATAAACAAACTGCGTTGAACTCTCATTTCCTTAAACCTTTTTTTACCAGACATATTTTACTATCGACTTCATGCAACGAAAAATTACACATAAAGTTTCCTCTAAACCGTGACGAAAAACAAATCTCTGTTTTTTACCCGGCTTTTCCCAATACTTATCTCTCCCAACCACCAATTTTCACGGCTAAAGATGATTTTTCCTCACTAATTAGAAGTGTCGGCTACAACTTCGGTGAGGAAAGGTTTCAGTTCCTTCCGGTAGATATTGTCCCACACATAATTTCGGATAACATGGCGATACATGCGATGGGGTGGAAGGCGGCGGAGAAAAGCAATGATTTTATCGGCAATAGCCTCCGGGGTTTCATCTAACTGAAAATAAACCACATCCTCATTGCCAATTTCTTGAAAGGGCTCGATCTGGGAACACACAATTGGAAGCTTAATCATCCCGGCTTCCAGGAGTGGAATACCAAAACCCTCCTGAAAGCTGGGCATAAACAGTAAATCGGCAATAAGGTATAGATCGCGGATGATGATGCGATCGGGAGAGAGTTTTTCGCCGCTGCGGAAATAATACTCGGCCATGATGAGGATATCTTCCTCTACCTTCAGTTCCCTGGCCAGCTTCTTGAGGCGGCGGTAATAATGAATAGTTTTCGCCTCGTGGGGATCGTAAGCGCCGGTTAATAGCAACCGGGCGGCAATTCCTTTATCCTGCAGAGCACGGATGACCCGGATGGAGAGTTCAATATTTTTTCGGGGATGCAGTCGGGAAGGTTGCACCAACAACAATTCTGACTCAAACAGATTGCTCTCCTGAATCACCCGCACCGTGGTGTTATCCAGACGGAAAAACCGAATGGGATCGATGCCGTTGGGAATTACCCGGATTGCGGCGTCCGTTCCGTACAATTGCTGAAACTGTTTTTTGCGACTCTCCGAGATAGTGATGTAATGAACAGAAGGATTGTAGCGGCGCAGAATCTGCCACTTTTCTTCGTCCAGAAAAGCCGGGTAATTTTCGTAGAAATAGGGTGAATCGTGGTTCCAGCTCACCACCTGAATTGTTTCGGAAACCGCCAGCCGATGCAGGGCGTAAGTGAGGGGAAGGTTGTAATGCATGGTAAACACGTTGTGAGCAATCAGCACATCGAAATCCGACAGGGTTTGCTGGAGGTAGGAATAAATGCGTTCTACATACGCCTCAAACTGCTTTTGCTTTTGCTCCAGATGGTTTTGAATGTCCATTACTGCCCGGCATCGTGATCCCAGAATAGGATTAAGCTCAATTTCAAAACGGTTGTCAAACTGCCCACCATTCCCGGCAATAATTTTTACCGGATGATGATGGCGAAAAAAGAGAGATGCCTGCTGGCGCACCACCTCTTCCACACCACCCACTACCGGGGGACAGGAATAATGCAGCAGAGCAACGCTTTCCCGACTCATCTGTTTGCTCTCCTTTAATACATCGTAAATTTACCAATTAAATGAAGCAAGTGTTTTTCCAGAACTTCGTAAGAAAAATACTTTCGGCCAAGCTCATAATTCCATTTCACCATTCGGGCGCGCCGTTGAGGATTGGACAGCACTTCTTTAATCTGCTCGGTAACGGACGCCGAAACAAATCCATTCATCACAATCACATCAAACCCTTTGGGTTCGATATCGGCAATGTAAATGGAATAGCGGTTCACCACAATAGGTCTTCGGTAGTAGATGGCCTCCAGGAAGGCGTTGCCAAAGCCTTCGTACCCGCTGGGATAAGTAATCAGATCGGCGCAGGTGTACATATCGGCAATGGTGTACAGCTTCTCCCCTTTTTCATTCACGCCTCGCCGGGGAGCCACCAGATGATCTACCGGCACTATTTCCACTCCCAGATGTTCGGCATAATCCAGAATGCGCTCGTAGTAATCATCCCCTTCATCCCCGGTGGCATGGGAAATGATGAGTTTGGGATTGGGCAATTCCAGACGATGAACAATTTCGATGGAGCGCTCAATCCATTTTCGTGGCACCACCCGGGTGGGTTGTAAGATGAAAAGATCCTTTTCTCCCAGGCCAACTTTTTCCCGTAAATCCTGACAATATTCGTCCGGTTGCGGTGGTTCCTGGGCAAAATTCAGGACATTGGGAATCACATAGTTCGAAATGCCGCGCCGGTAGCTGAGCGATTCCGAAGCCAGGGAGTTAATTACTACATGCTCGATACTGGGCAGATGGGGCGGAAATGCCGCATTCAGGTAATCCCGACAGGAATTAATCAAAAACCGGCTGCGTTCCCAGGTAAAATCGTGATGATGGGCAATGGTTGGTATTCCGGTTTCCGCAATAAATTCGGTGATAGCCAGCCCCAGGGGAATGTTCATGGGAATAGCCAGGGCATTTTCGGGAATGATTAAATCCAGCCGATACTGTTCCCGGAAGGCGTAAAGCGCATCTTTCATTTTTTCCTTGAGTTCCTGAATTTTGCGGGAGGTCTGGCGCGTGCGCGTGCGGCGCCCAAACAGGTCTTCGTTCAGTTCCTGAATTTGAGGATGCTCAAAAAACGCTTCTTCCAATAAAAAACTGCGTTCCGGTGGCCGATCCAGTAAACCGGCAAAGTAGAAGCACTCATAACCGTTCCGGGTCAGCACATCATCCCACTTCTGGATTTCCAGAGAAACACCATCCGTCCCGGCTATTCGGGTGGAAATAAACCCGATACGTTCAATGTGATTTGGGGGTTGAATTCGCATTATTTACACTCCTCTGCTTCTCCCCTTTCCTGCTACGGATTTCAGGAAATCACCTTACCATCCAGGTGAAATAGCTCTTCCACCAGTTGATATGGCGAAAGCTGATGTTCCAGCACCTGTTTAATTTTATCATTAAAAACTGCCTGGCGTTTTTTCGTCCAGAAGTTTTTATCCAGTTCGTTTTGAATAAGCTGGCGGACTTTTTCCTGCAGCCGGAGCGAGCGCTTTCGTTCCAGCTCTCCCTGTTCCAGTAAAAATGCCCGATGCTCTCCTACACTGTTCACCAGTTCCTCTACTCCCACCCCGCGATTGGCGATTGTTTCCAGAATGGGAGGGATCCAGGCGAGTTTTGTATGGGTGCTCCGGAGTTTTAACATCATCTCCAGCTCAATTTTCATTTTAGTTGCCCCTTCCCGATCCGCTTTATTAATGACAAAAATATCGGCAATTTCCATCAAACCGGCCTTCATGGCCTGGATGCTATCGCCGGATTCAGGAACCAGCACCACGATGGTAGTATCGGTAGCGCGGGCGACATCCAGTTCCCCCTGCCCCACTCCAACTGTTTCGAAAATAACAAAATCCATTCCCGCGGCATCCATTAAATCGGCTACTTCCTGCGCGGTTTTCGCCAGACCTCCCAAACTCCCCCGGGTGGCCATACTGCGGATAAACACACCGGGATCGGTGGTAAGTTCGCTCATGCGAATGCGGTCGCCCAGAACAGCTCCACCACTAAACGGGCTGGTGGGATCCACCGCCACAATGCCCACCGTTTTCCCCTGGCGACGCAATTCCCGGGCAATTCCGGATGTTAATGTACTCTTCCCGGCACCGGGGGGCCCCGTTATCCCCACCCGGTAAGCCTTCCCCACCTTCCGGTAAATCCGACGGGCGATCTGTTCGGCAATAGGATGTTCATCTTCCGTGTAACTAATCGCCCGGGCCAGCATCCGGCGATCCCGCTCCTGAATCCCGCGTACAATTTCTTCGACAGTTAAATTTTCCTTCATGCTACCTTTCACTCAATTATTTTTATGAATTTAATCTCTTCATCTCTACCCTAACATAAATCTACAAATAGTTCAGAAAAGAACCTGACTCCCTGAATAATCCGAAAACATCGTAAAAGAGAATCCTCTGGAAATAGGAGGTAATAAAGGACGTTCGAGGCAAAAGAAAATGGAGTAACAGGTAAAACATAGAGAATAAAAACATTGGGGGAATAAAGACAGCAAGAAAATGAAGCAGGAAAGATGGTCGATATTTTGCTGTGGTATGATGCATCGTTTTTCTCATTCGCTCCGCAATCTGCTCTCTTCTAATTTTCAAATATAAGCATTCCCGAAGAATATTGCAGAAGATTTTATTTTTCACGCCCGGCGCCGAATTCGGCTCTGAAAAGCAGGCATGCGTTCCATAGCCTGTAACACCATCTCCGGGGTAATGGCCTTCATACAAATCATGGAATCGCAACGGCGTAAACCACAAAACAGGCAGGGTACATCGGGAACCAACACAGCATGATCAGGCTGGTTCGGAGGATTCCAGTGCTCCGGAGGTGCCGTGGCAAACAAACTCAATGTAGGTGTTCCCACAGCAATGGCCAGGTGCTTGGGACCGTTATCGTAAGAAAAATGTAGATGAACCTGCGAGAGATAAGCGGCAAACACCGAAAGCGGCCAGGCAGGCAGAACGTGCACCGGATGCCGGGAAAGCGCCGCCACTTCCCGAACGGATTTTTCCTCGCCCGGAGCCCAGTTGTAGAATACGGTGGCACCATATTTTTCCACCAGCATATCGCTTAACCGGGCAAACCGCTCGGGAATCCATTGCCGCGCCTGACGCTTGCCCAGGGGCGTCATATTAATCAAAAATCCCTGCTCATCAATTCCGGCGGTACGGAAGTATTCCCGCACCCGCTCCACATCCTTTTCCTCGATGTGAATCCGGGTGGTGGTGTTTACCTCCCGAATTTCCAACACTTCCAGGGCTTTGCATTTTTGCACCGGTACGTATTCCCGCAACTGGTTGGCCGAGGAAATGAGGTTATAAGCCCACTGTCGTCGTTTCATTTTCCAGCCCAGACGATAGCGGGCACCGGAGAAATATGTTAAATAGGCTGTTCCCGGTGTTCCCTGATAATCGATAATCAGGTCGTAGTGGGTGCGACGAATCCGGTTGATTAACCGAGGTACGGTGAGAAATGATTCGGGATGTTCCACCGCAAGCACCGCATCCAGCTCCGGGAGTCCCTGTAACAGAGGTGCAACTGCCGAGGCCGTGAGGAAATGCAGTTTTGCCTGTGGAAAATGTTTCCGCAACACTGGCAATACCGCTGTGGTGAGCACCACATCTCCAATCGCCCGTAACTGAATAATTAAAATTTTACGAATGGAGTCCCGGTCAACTGTCATTTTCGATCGCCAATTTTAACTGCTGTAGAACATTTATAATGGTTGTGCGGTCTTCTCTGCTTCCTCGATAGACCACAGAGAAATGGCGTTTCCCATCCCGATAACCATATTGCTCCATTCGAGAATGGCGAAAGATGGTGAGGGTGGGTACACCCAACGCCACCGCCAGATGCATGGGGCCGGTATCCGCCGAAATAAACAAGGAGAAAACGGAAAAGAAGATAGCCGTCTCCCGCAGCGGGCGGTTCCACCCCAGGACTTTCTCCTGAAAAGCTGGAGACAAATTTTGAAGAATATGCCGGTCTGCCGGTCCCAGAGCCAGCCACACCTCCAATCCGGTTATTTTACGAACCTGTTCGTACAAAAAGCCCAGCATCTCTACAGGAAGAATTTTATCACCCGTGGCACCCAACCACAGGAGAGCGGCTTTCCGGGGCAGGGGAAGTTCCCACTGCTGAAATGCCCGATTAACCATGTCCCGGGGTACCTGCAGACCTTCCCACTCCAACGTTGCCTGCGGATAGAAATACCGCCAAAAATCCAGCTGGGATTCCGCATAATGGCGATCTGTATCGGAGGGTACGGCAATGTGGTAATAATCCCCACTGTTCTTCCATAAAAATCCTACTAAGAGGCGCGGTTTAATGAAGCGTCCCAGAAACGCCTGAGAAAGGGAAAAACTATCCGGATTGTGGCTGCTGAAAATCACGTCGAAATGCTGGCGGCGTAAATTCAGTAACAAACGGAAAAACCGCCAGGGGCGCAGTAACAGTTGCCGCTGGTGGTACGGCCAGAGGCGATTCACCAATCCCGGAGCAAACTCCCGGTACAATTCCGCCACCGGATGATGAATAAGTAAGTGAAGCTCAATATCCGGTCGGGTTTTCCGAATAGCCCGCAGCAGGGGCAGCAACAAGATGCCATTCCCGATGCGCTGATCCAGCCGGAACACCAGGATGCGCTGAATTTCCTCCGGAGCAAGCCTTTCCGGTTTGCGAACTCGAAAGAATAAACGCAACAGGGAGTTTAACCACTGTTTCCCCCGGATTTCCATTTTTTTTAATATCGGAGCACCCATAAAGCAAATGTACATCGAGCACCGAAATAGCGCAACCGGTTGTTAATATTTTAAATAACCGTCTCAATCTTCCTGAAGATAGCCCAGAATAACATTTCCAGAAAAACCTTGCTCAAACTCATCATTTCAGATAAAAATAAATATTACCAAAAATGAAATAAAATAAAAAACCATTTTGTAATTCTTACTTCCAGGTGTAAATTAGAGGGGTCATTTTGGGGGATAATCTTTGTTCAGAATTATTAGTACTCTGGGTCCATCCAGTTTAAAGGAGGCGTTTCTAAAGGCGAGCGAGGAGGTTCGCCAATTTCAATTTCGGTTGAATGGTTCTCATTTAACACCCGAAATGCTTCGTGCAAACGTGGACTTTGTACGAAACCAGCTACCCAGGAGGGAATTGAGATTTTATCTCGATTTGCAGGGGAGTAAAGTACGCATTGGTGACCTTCCGGAACCGATGAAATTATCGTCCCACGCCACGGTCATCTTATCTACAGAAGAACTTCCGGGGAGGATTCCCTTTCCCCATGCATCGCTACTATCTCAAATTCAAGCCGGTCAGGAGCTTCTTTTACAGGATGGCGAAATTCGACTGCTTGTGCTGGAAGCATCTTCTCTGCAAATAACCGCACGTGTGATTCAGGGCGGCACCTTGCGCAGCCGTTCCGGGGTATATTTTGCCGGCATGTCCCTCTTTCAAAAAGGAATTCCTGAAATTCAAATGAGACAAATACAGATAGCAGCGGAATTCAACCTCCCTTACCTGGCGCTTTCTTATGTTCAGAACGCGCAGGAATTGAACTTGCTCCGGGATGTTTGCAAGCAAATGAATTACTTTCCCGAAATCGTGGCCAAAATCGAACGAACCGAAGCGCTGGAGCACCTGAAGGAAATTATTCAGGCCAGCGATGAGGTGTGGTACTGTCGCGGAGATCTGGGAAATTTCATTCCCTGGAAATTTCTGGGCACCTGGCAGGAAGAGGTTATAAAAACCGCCCGGCAACTGCACAAACCCGTGTACATTGCCGGACAGGTATTCCACCACATGGTGCATTCCCCACAACCTACCCGGAGCGAAGTTGTTCATCTTCATTGCCTGCTCCAGCAGGGAGCTTCCGGAATCGTTTTATCCGACGAAACAGCGATTGGTGAATATCCCGTTCAAACGCTCTTTGTGCTACATCAACTGCTTGAGAAAAAATAAAATTTACGAATATCCATCGATAGTACCAGAATATATAACCTCAATCAAAACGTGGGTTTCCGCCAGTGGAAGCCCAATCCCATTAGCACTAAATGCGGCTTATAGCGAAAATAATATTAAGTTTGTTTTTCAGAATTCGATTATCAAAAAAGGTAGGTTTATAAATTAATACCAGAAAAATAATGATGAATGTTACCGAAAAGACTGCAATAGAGCCCCGAACGTTGTTTTCAAAACAGGAAGAACACGAGATATTTGAACAATGGCTGGACAAAATCCAGCAGATCATGCGCATTATTGAATATCGCGGCCCCTTTAATCAGCAGAAAATTTATGAATTCTTCTCCTCTTTCATGAACGTTATTCGGGGAGGAGATTCCTTCACCCATTTTCAACTGCTGGATGGTGTTGTCCCTTATCTGAAAAAATATCAGATTTCGGAACAGGATATTTTTCTGGTCCTATCGCACCTAAGGGAAATAATTTTACAGAAACTGCTGGAGAAAGGTGAATTACACCCGGAAGTGCTACATCGCATTTTGCAAAAATTCGACGAAGTAGTAACTTTTACCCAGCGCTCTGTTTTAATGCAGATGCAATTCGAAAAAGAAGAAAATCCTTTAAATCTCCATTCTGTAATAGATCGCATTTCCACAGGAGTATTCTTCATAGAGGGGGAGCGTTTTGCGGGTAAATTTTATCCTAATCTTTATTTAAAACAATTCCTGGGCTGGAAGAAAGAAGAACCTCTATCTGCAGATTTCTGGAAAAAACATTTAAAACGCAGCGAAAGAAAACGACTGGACAAATTTTTTAAAGAGCTTTATTCCCGGCGAACTAAAAATTACCGGGTTCAGTACCACATCACTGTAAATAAAACCGACAGACTGGTGCTGGAAGAGGGAACGATTACTTATTCCCAGACCGGCGAACCATTAACCATCAGTGGCACCCTTCAAACACTGAATCTTTTACAGAAGCTCAAAGAACGGCTGGTTCTGGAACAAAAGAAATATCAATTGCTCCGTCAGCTTTCGGCTCATCTCATCATCATGTGCGATTCTCGGGGACGCATCATCAACTATAATCCCTCGCTCCTAAAAATCCTCAGGGTGTCTTCGGAAAAATTCCTGGGCTCACATTTACTGGATTGGTTCACCCTCGCCGAGGGAGAAAAGGTCAAATCATTTCGAGAGCTCCTTAAATATTTCCGTGAAGCCCGAGACCAATCCCGTTTGTTACAGATGAAGCAACCGAACTGGTTATCTTTTAAAACACGCCTGGGCATTCTGAAAACACCGAATAATACTCACCAATATTTATTTGTAGGATGGCAATCCGGTGTGCTGGATGTTCAGTTAAAAAATCGCCTGGATTTGCTCATCGAAATACAAAAAGAATTGATACTGGAAACAAAGAGGGAAGATTTACATCAGAAAATTCTGGATAAAGCGCTCTTATTACTTCCCGTAGCCAATGCCGGGAGTATTTTAAGGGTAGAACCTGATGGCCTACATTTTGAAGCAAGTCGGGGATACGATTCAGAAAAGCTGAAACATG
Organism: Calditrichia bacterium; assembly: GCA_026991005.1. The sequence continues at coordinate 11,770 of JALXCH010000042.1, forward strand.
TGGTGTTATTTAAAGGAAATCTGGAAACTTATCTCAAACACTCTACTCAGGTACAAATGTTGACCAATGGCACGGCAATTCAGGAGATTTCACACATCAAGTCCGAAGCCGAAAAAATTCTGTGTCCACGAGATTTAGATATCCTCAAAAAATACGGCCGTCTGGAAGAAATCAAAACCACGCTTACAGGGATTATTTACCGCGATGGGCAACCCGCTTTGCTGGTGAACCTGGACATTTTAGATGCAGAAAAATTCTTTAGCGAAAACGATAAATATTTGTTTAACATTTACCTCCAGCAGGTGTACGTTGTATTACATAATCAACAGCTGGTAGAAAAAATCCAGGAATCGGAGAACAATTACCGAACGCTTTTCGAGAATTCTCCTCTACCCTCTTTCATTCATCAGAATAACAAGTTCACTCTGGTAAATCCTAAATTTTATGAAATGACAGGCTACACCCCGGAAGATATTTCCGAGCTTTCCATCTGGGATCTGGTGCATCCAGAAGATAAATCCATGATGGTAGAGCGGGCTTACAAACGGTTACGAGGGGAGGAGGTTCCTTCGGAATATGAATTTCGAGCAATAAAGAAAACGGGCGAAATATTACATTGTATTGGATATTTTTCCCTGATCACATTCGACGGAAAACCTGCCATTCTGGGAGAAGTCTCGGATATTTCCCGCATTAAATCTCTGGAAAAACAATTAATTCAGGCGCAAAAACTGGAAACCATCGGGACGCTTACGGCGGGGATCGCGCATGATTTTAATAACATAATCGGAACAATTGCGCCCAGCGCTCAACTAATAATGATTGACCCCTACAATCCGCAAACGAAAAAGCGGGCAGAAATAATTTATAAGATGGCGCAACGAGCTGGAAAATTAACCAGCCAGTTACTTTCTTTTTCCCGAAACGAGAAATCAGAAGTCACTACTTTTAACCTGAATAAATTAATTGAAGACAGCATTTCGCTGATTGAGAAATCCATTAGCCCAAAAACAAAATTGCACCTGGATCTGGAAAAGAACCTGAAGTTTATCGAAGGAGATGCCACCCAGTTTATCCAGATTATTATGAATCTGGTGGTGAACGCCAACGACGCCATGCCTAACGGCGGCGAGCTTACCATTCAGACGCGCAATGTTTATGCCGATGCCAGTTATAAAAGCTGGGACACCTCCTTCCAGGAAGGGGAATACGTGATGTTTTCGGTGAAGGATACCGGCACGGGAATTCCCCCTGAAATTCGGGATAAGATATTCGACCCCTTCTTTACCACCAAAAAACGCGGAAAAGGTACGGGGCTGGGATTAAGTATGGTTTATGGAATCACGAAAAGTCACAATGGAATTATTCTGGTGAAAAGTGAGGAAGGAAAAGGTACGGAATTCCAGTTATTTTTCCCGGCCAGTACCAAACGGGGATTTTCCGGGACGACAGATGAAGTTGCAGTACCCAAATCCCAGGGTGGCACAATCCTGGCCATCGATGATGAAAAGGATCTACGAGTTATCTTGGAATCCATTTTAAAATATCTCGGGTATCGGGTTTACCTGGCAGAAAATGGCAAACAGGGGCTGGATTTGTATCGCAAACACCACGAGGAGATCGATCTGGTATTGCTGGATTATATCCTACCCGATATCGATGGCCTCGAAATTTTTCAGAGACTTAAGGAGATTAACCCGGAGGTCAAAGTCCTGATTTGTAGCGGTTATTCCGAACAGGAAGGGTTGCAGGAACTGATTCGAAGCGGCGTCAAGGGCGTTCTTCCCAAACCGTTTACCATCGAGACAATCGCTAAAAAAATTCAGGAAATCATTCCACAATAATCCAGGGGGCAGAGGGTGTATCTGCCCCAAACAAGAAACTAAAAGCAATTAACCGGGTGTCATTTTACCTACCAATTTCACTGAATCTCAAATAATTCCATATCTTTTCCAGTATTTTTGCTGTTTTATGCCATCACTTCGGCAAATGCATTTCATGCTCTACGCTTCCAGAGCAAATGTTCCATTAATATAAAATGTTTCCGGATTGTAACAAAAACGGATGGACGGATATTTCTTTTACTTATAATGCTTCTAATTCTTTTCGCATAGCTATGTGTGGGATTTATTCAGATATTCACGATTTTTTATAGGAGCAAACCATAATCGATCGATAAACACGGCAAAGAGGAATAGCGCAGTTCCGGCAATAAGATCAACCAGATAATGGTATCGGAAGTACAGGGTAGCCATGAATAGAGAGAAAATTACAGGGAGGCTCGCCCAGAACAAACGGCGATAGAAGAGAAAAGCAAAATAGGAAAATCCCAGTGCCACTGCCACATGACCACTGGGAAACGCATCCCACTGAATGCTTTCCAGGTTATTTAGCGTGTGGTGAATAACTCGGTAGAATGTGTGTCCGGGAATCATTCGAGTGTGCAAATGGGCGAGGTAGTAACGGGGACCCAGCGCCGGGAAAAGGACATAACCCAGGTAGGACACGTAAAACAGCAGCAAAAAAATTGCTCCGGCTCGTTCGAACTGCTGATCTTTATTTTGAATTTGTAAGGGAATAAGGATAAACAGCGGAAGGAAATAAAATAGGGAGTAACACAATTGAAAAATATCTGATAATAAAGGATGGTAGATGCGTTCGAACCAGAGGGTCGGGTATCCTCCGATGAGCCATTTATCGGCAGCCACTAAAAATCGATCGAAATTAACCGGGTGAATTGCCGGAATCATATAATGTAAGACATTAAAGAAGAGCGGAAGGTAAAATACGGGATACCAGCGCTGGATAATGCTCAACAGCTTCACCCGGGGGTGTAATCCTGCCATAAACAGAGCAAAAAGTAGCGAAAGGAAATGTGCCACCAAAAACACAGTTCGGCGGGGAATGTGCCGATAAAAGAGAAGGATTAAAATGATCCACAACGCCAGATAAGCTACGGTAAACCAATCGTACAACCGAAAACGGCGGATGTTCCAGAAAGATGAATTTTGCAAGAGCACACCCCTACCTTACTAACGCATCGGAGAAATTAAACACTTCGTTAAAAAGGCTCAACTTAATTCTGAATTTAGATGCTTTGTTCAAAATCGGTTCAGGGAGCTGATACGAAGCGATTTCCTTTCACATAGAAGCGCCAGGGTTTGTCGGTTCCCGCGCGAATTCCAATCCGGGTAGTTTGCACAATCTCGGAAGGTGGGAAGGTCTTTCCTTCCACTACAAACAAGCGTTCTCCGGTTAAATCCACTCCGTTTAATTGATCATCAATGGCCAGCGCCTGACACAACTTTCCCGGACCGCTAGTGAGTTGCTCCAGCCGGTGTGTACGACGCAATTGCTGCATAATTTCGATTCCCGAAACCGGTTCCAGTGCCCGAATAAGTACTGCGGCTGCCTTCCCTTCTCGCTCGGTTACAAAGTTCAAACAATGGTACATTCCATAAATCAAATATACATAGGAAAATCCGGGTGGTCCGTACATAATCTCCGTGCGGGGAGTACGCCCCCGGTAAGCGTGACTGGCGGGATCGGATTCACCCAGATACGCTTCGGTTTCCACAATCATCCCGGCCAGCCATTCTCCCTGGTAAGGTCTCACCAGCACGCACCCCAGTAACTGGCGGGCCACTTCTACAGTATCCCTATCATAAAACTCCCTGGGAAGTTTACGAAAATTTTCCCGATGCCATTCCACCATCTGCATCCTGAATTTCCACTGGGACCAGATTCAACACGTGCATTCCAGAAAGAGACAGACTCCCTTGCCCACTTCCAACTTTACCGTTCCCTGCAATGAAACTGTGTATCTCTCTGGCTATTTTAGAGAGCATTTTACACCACTGTTCCATCCGGAATAACGGTGTTTTTGGGAATTACAATAATGCCATCCCGGATGGAATAGAGTTCGTTATCAAACTCCTGAATTCCCTTTTCGTTCACCAATCTTACATTCTTCCCTATACGCACATTTTTATCCAGAATCACATTTCGGAGTTCGCAACCTTCGCCAATTCCCACGTTGGGAACCCCATTTCGCTCGTTTTCCTGAAGTTGTTCTGCCGTCTCAATAAAATCTGCTCCCATCATCACCACATTTTCCAGGAATGAATTCGGTTCGATTCGGGATCGTACTCCAATTACTGAAGAGCGAATCACAGACCGGTTAATAATGCTTCCTTCGGCCAGAATCGATTCGGAAACCTCTGCCTGCAAGATTTTTGAAGCAGGCAAAAAACGGGGGTGGGTAAAGATGGGGTGATCTTCATCGTAAAAATTAAAGCGCGGTAGGGGTTTGGTTAAATCCATGTGCGCTTCGAAGAAGCTGCGAATGGTTCCGATATCTTCCCAATATCCGTCGAAGAAGTAACCGTACACTTTTTTGTGATGAATGGCATCCGGAATAATCTCCTTACCGAAATCCGTGGCTTTTGTATTTTCCAGCAACTCCACCAGAACCTCCCAATTGAAAATGTAAATACCCATCGATGCCAGATGGGTGCGGTTTTTTGCTTCCAGATGGAACTCGCGGAACACATCCGGAGGTACCACCATTTCCTTCAGATCTTCCTCACGTGTTGGTTTTTCCATGAATTGCACAATGCGGCCTTCGTGGTTCACCTTCATCACACCAAACTCGGATGCCTGCTGGTAAGGAACCGGATAGACCGAAATGCTAATATCGGCTTTTTTCTTCAAATGGAAATTGATAAACTTCCGGTAATCCATTCGATAAAGATGGTCGCCGGAAAGGATAAGCACCAGGTCTCCTTCTTTGCGCAAAAAACGTAAATTCTGCCGCACAGCATCTGCCGTACCCTGGTACCAACTGGTACTTTCAGCCGTCTGTTGCGCCGAAAGAATGGTTACATAGCCCCGGGTAAAGGGGTCGAAACGATAGGTAGTAAAAATATGCCGATGCAGCGATTCGGTACTATACTGAGTCGATATAAAAATCCGCCGCAGGTTGGAGTGAATGCAGTTGCTTAAAGGTATGTCGATTAATCGGAACTTCCCGGCAATGGGAACCGCCGGTTTACTGCGCATTTTGGTAAGCGGGTACAACCGGGTTCCCCTACCACCGGCCAGAATAATAGTCACCACCTGATGTGCCATCGTCAAAATCTCCTGTTAATTGATCATGGGGTAAGAAATTTTACGCATTTTTATTTTAAAGCAACGTTTTGCACATTTCAACCATTCTTACAGACTTATGTATCTTTCTAGTGCGCAGATTCGAAAATGTGGGAAACACCTAAAGTAACCCTTCCATGCATTGCCGGAAATAAAAGCAGACAGTATCCGTAGCTGGTTTATTAATATTAAAATTATATTTATTTTTATAATTTATCTTCTCCAAAATCATTTAATACTTGTTCTACCAAAGGTTTTATTTTTGGTATAATATCCTTTATCGTGAACCAAACTTCTTCAAAATCAACAGTAAAATAAGCATGGATCACTTTATCTCGCATACCTGCCATATCTCGCCAGGGGATTGATGGATACTTTTCTCTTATTTCCTCTGGTATATTTTTAGTTGCCTCCCCAATAACTTCTATACACCGTATAACCGCATCGCAAGTTTTTTGATTGCTATAGAATTCATCATAGTTCATATTTTTTACATAATCTTCCGCTCTTTTCATGTATTCAATGATATCTTTAAGGTAGATTTTTACATCTCTTTTCATATAGAGATTGCCTCCTTAAGTATATGGCCCTTTAATTCCTTTCTAACATTTTTTACCGGAACAACATCTGCCTTAATTCCAAGAATATCTGAGATATAATTTTCAATAGAAACAATATGCAAAAGACTTACAGGTCCTGTAAACTCTACAAGAATATCTATATCACTTTCGGGGGTTGCTTCTCCTCTAACGTAAGAGCCGAAAATACCAATGCTCTTCACCTTGAATCTTTCCTCAAGTTCAGTCCGGTGGCTGTTTATTATTTTTTTAATTTCTTCTAAGGTTTTCATATTACTACCATAATCATGGGATTGCCCAAATATTTTGCCGACGTTTGAAGCTGGCTGTATTTCTAACTGCAGGTTCTTTGTAATAGGTTCCCGGCTGCTGTTCCTGGGGGAAGTACTGGATCAATTCTTCAGTTCCGGTTAAGCTGCTCGGCCCGTATCATTTTAAGATAAAAAAGGGAATCCTAATTCTTCCTCAATTTTAATCTTCCAGAATATCCTAAATTTTCATTCAAAATAATCTACTACTTATCTTTTTCCATTGCGATATCTCTTTTATTAAAACACAGAATTTGTCAACATAATACTAAATATTACAGCAAAGTCAACCTTTTTCTAATTTCGGATTACCGGTGTAAATTGAGAATATTTTTTATTATTGACGAACTTAAAACATAGACTGAATAAAGTGCCTGTTCTTAGAAAGTTCGAACCCAAAATAGATCTCCTCTCTAAAACTTTCTGTTCAAACACTCCCTTTCGGGAATAAACAGAGCTTTTTATTTCAAAAACAAAAATTTATTTTACGAACGCTAAACAACCAGAAAAAAGAAGATATGAGAAGACCCTTTAAAAAACCCAGCACAGGAGCGAAGGTAACGGCACGCAACCGAAGACTTTCTGAAATCCGGGTACCAAAAAATTAAACATCTAGCGTTCCTTTCATCCATTCATCAATTCATGAACAAAGGAAAATCATCCTGAAAAAGCCTTCACACAGTGGAACAATTTATTATTTCGAACCATTTAAGGAGTTACTAATTTACCAGAGGAGCTAAAGATGAGAACGTTTCACCGGGCTTTTGTGTTTACGATGATAACATTGCTTGCCATTCAAATATGGAGCTGGAGCATGGATGATAAAAAACACAAAGATACATACGAAACAGCTACGTTTGCCGGTGGTTGCTTCTGGTGCATGCAACCTCCTTATGACGAACTTCCCGGTGTCATTTCCACTACAGTGGGATACACAGGAGGGCATGTACCTCATCCCACATACGAGGAAGTGTGCACCGGAGAAACCGGGCACGTAGAGGCGGTCCAAATTGTATTCGATCCCACAAAAACCAGTTACCAGGAGTTGTTAAATGTTTTCTGGAGGAATATCGATCCCACTAATCCGCTGGGACAATTCTCCGACTACGGTTCCCAGTACCGCACAGCCATTTTTTATCATAGTGAAGAACAGAAACGTTTGGCGGAGCAATCCAAACGAGAACTGGAAGCCTCGGGGAAATTTGATAAACCCATCGTAACCCAGATTTTACCCGCCGGTGAATTTTACCCCGCAGAAGAGTATCACCAGGAGTTTTACCGAAAAAATCCACTGCGGTATTACAATTATAAAGTCGGTTCCGGACGAGCGGGTTTCATAAAAAAGGTCTGGGGAGATTCTTCTCAATCTTCCGGAAGCAACCCCTGATTTAGGTGCTGCTGGTGTTGGGCATCTGGGCGCTTTCCACCCTCTCCAACTATGGTAAGTATTCTCCATGAACAACTTAAACTTGTTCCTTCCCGGGGGCAGTTTTTCTTCTAATCTGCCCCAATTGAGAGAGCAACATTCCGGCAAACATCAATACGCAGCCGCTAAATTCCCGCAGGCTGAGGTGTTCGTTCAATAATAAAAATCCGCCCACCACGGCAAACACAGATTCCAGGCTAAGAATAATGGCAGCATGGGAGGGATGTGCTTCTTTTTGACCCACAATCTGCAGAGTATAGGCAATTCCCACCGAAAGTACACCAGCGTATAAAATGGGCACCGCAGCTTGCTGAATTCGTAACCAAACCACCGGTTCCGTGAGAAAAGCAATGACAAAGCTCAGCAGGGAGCACACTGCAAACTGTTTCAGAGCCAGTTCAATTGCATCGATGCGGGGAACCAGTCCATCGATTATTTGCACATGCATTGCCCAGAAGAAAGCACTGCCCAGCACCAGCAGATCCCCTTTCTGCATGGTAAAGCTTTCGGTGATGCTGAGCAGATACAATCCCACCACCGCCACCAATGCTCCGAACCAGGTGGTAACCGGGGAACGTTTGCCTTGCAAAACACCCAGCAGGGGAACCAGCAAAACGTACAATCCGGTAATAAAACCGCCTTTCCCGGCAGTGGTGTAAACCATTCCGGTTTGTTGCAATGCCGCACCTGCGAAAAGGACAAATCCTGCCAGCACCGCAGCGTACCAGCGGAATTCCCGGGGAAGGGTTACACGCTTTACGTGCGGTTTCTTGTTTCGTCGATAAAGATAAAGGGGAACCAGCACCAGTGCTCCCAGGGCAAACCGCAATCCGTTAAACAAAAAGGGCCCGATAAATTCCATCCCTACCCGCTGCGCCACAAAGGCAAATCCCCAGATGGCAGATGCCAGTAACAGAAGCAAATCCGATGTAAGAGTTCTGGTTTTCATAATCGCACGGGAAATATCCCATTGAGGAAAAAAGTACCCGGTAATGGATGCTTATCGCTTCCCCGTAAGAAAAGAGTTTTCTTCGTAACCTTCTTCCAGTAAAATGTAATAAGCCAACCGGACTATCGCTTCATTTCGGCTTCCACTTCTTCTACCGTTTTGGGAATGGGTTTACCCAGCACACGATGTCCTTTCTCAGTCACCAGCACATCATCCTCAATACGAATACCGCCAAAATCTCGATACTCCTCCACTTTATCGTATTGAATAAACTCCCGGAACTTCCCGGCGGCTTTCCACTGGTCAATCAATTCGGGAATAAAATAGATTCCGGGCTCCACGGTGAGAACGTAGCCGGGTTGCAATGCCTTCGCCAGGCGCAGGTAAGCCAGACCAAACTGGTCGCTGCGCCGGGTTTCCGCATCGTAGCCCACGTACTCTTCCCCTAAATTCTCCATGTCGTGCACATCCAGACCCATCATGTGTCCCAGACCGTGGGGAAAGAACAGCGCATGGGCACCCTGCGCCACAGCTTCGGCCATATCCCCTTTCATCAGTCCCAGTTCCTTCAAACCATCGGCAATTACCCGGGCAGCAAGTAAGTGAACATCTCGATATTTAACTCCCGGCTGAATTGCCTCGATAGCCGCCATTTGCGCTCGCAACACCACCTCGTACACTGCCTTCTGCCGTTCAGTGAATTTTCCACTCACCGGTAAAGTGCGAGTAATATCGCCCGCGTAACCCAGTGCCGTTTCGCCACCGCAATCGTTCACCACCATATCCCCTTCTTTCATCAAATTTTCGTGATGGTGATTGTGAAGCGTTTCTCCGTGTACGGAAAAAATAATGGGAAAGGATAACCGTCCCCCATGAGCGCGGGCAATCCCCTCAATCGCTCCGGCAATTTCCCGCTCGTAGCGCCCGGGACGTGTTTCATGCATGGCAAACAGATGTACCTCGTAGGTAATATCCAGCGCTTTTTCGATTTCCGTGATTTCTTCGGGAGCCTTCACCGAGCGCTGTGCCACAACCGCTCGAATGAATTCCGGGGAGATGTACGCATCCAGAAAATCCGGAGAAATTCCCAGCAAGCGTCGAATTTTCAGGACATTCTCAGCACGATACTGGGGCAGCAAATGCACCTTCTGGCCCCGCTTTAGTGCCGACTGCAGCCTGTCTGCCAGTTTTTCCAGAGGTTGGGCCTGTTTAATTCCCACCTGCTCGGCTCGTTCCTGCAGCGAAGGCTGCGGTCCCATCCACACAATATCATCCACTGTGTAATCGTAACCGAACAAAATCTCCTCATCACTATCCAGATCGATGGTAGCTACCAGACCCGGATCATTCAATCCAAAATAGTACAAAAACGTGCTGTCCTGTCGGAAGGGATAGGGATTGGCAGGATAATTCATGGGACTCTCGTCATTCCCCATAAACAACAGTAATCCCTGCCCTATTTTTTTCTTAAGCTCTGCCCGTCGGCGAGTGTACACATCCGCTGGAAACATAATCTCCTCCTGATTTTTTAAACATTGAATTTGCTTCTTCTGGTTTCAACCTCCCGGGATGAAACTTTTTTACTCCAACTTCCCCCTGCCCCACCTGGTGGCAAAAATGGAGAACCATCCTTCTCCGCTCCATCTATAAACTAAAAATAATCATTTCCCGGTAGAATACAAAACTGTTGCGTAGAAAATTTGGGGTATATAGGGTATGTAGGGTATATAGGGTAAATAAGGTTTATAGGGTTTATAGGGTTTATAAGGGGAATAAGGGCATGGGGCATAGGGGCATGGGGGCATAGGGCATAAGGGCATAGGGTACAACATATGCAATTCCATCATTTTTACACTCTTTCCTCTTTCCTCTTTGAAATTTGGGATTTGTTTTTTGAAATTTGAATTTTTTTATTTGAAATTTGTAATTTGATTTTTGTTAATTGGGATTTGGGATTTGTTTTTTTATTTGGGAGTTGGGATTTGAGGTTTGGGATTTGGAATTTGCAATCATTTCCAGCGCCTATTTTCATTCCATTTGATATTTGAATCTTTTTATTTATTTTTTTATATTTCAATGTTTCGGGAGGATAAGAAGAATGATTTATTGCGGAGATTGTGCAGGACACCGAAGATGCTGATTTTATTTAAGAACGGACAGAGAGAGAACGACATTCAATCCATACTGGATATTCTCCATACTTCAGGTACAGAATTCACCCTGTTTGAAAATCAGGATCGGCTGATTCTTAAAATTCAAAATAGTTCCTCCCTTCCCTTAACACAATGGCAATCCTTTCCCCAGATCGACCGGGTGATTCCCTCAGACCATCCCTATCCTCTGGTACATCGGGACTACCGTCCTGAAGGAACGGTAGTCAAGGTGGGGGATCTTCGTATAGGAGAAGGCGCTCCCCTGGTCATTGCCGGACCCTGCGCAGTGGAAAACGAAACCCAGCTGCTGGAAACAGCTCGCTTGGTGCACGAACACGGTATTCGGCTGATGCGAGGAGGTGCCTTTAAACCCCGCACCAGTCCTTACAGCTTTACCGGTTTGGGAGAAAAAGGATTAAAGCTATTGCACAAGGCCCGCCAGGAGTTTGGTGTTTACATTGTTACCGAAGTTCTGGATGCTATGGATGTTCCCCTGGTAGCGGAATATGCCGATGTGTTACAAATCGGTTCCCGCAATATGCAGAATTACAAATTATTAAAAGCAGTGGGCAGAATTCACAAACCGGTGTTGTTAAAACGTGGCATGTCCGCCCGTCTGGACGAATTTTTGATGAGCGCCGAGTACATCATGTCCGAAGGCAACGAGCAAATCATTCTGTGCGAGCGCGGCATCCGTACCTTCGTGGAATATTCCCGCAATACCCTGGATTTAAACGTAGTGCCCATGGTAAAACAACTTTCGCATCTTCCCATCATTGTAGATCCCAGCCATGGCACGGGTCGGCGCGACCTGGTCATTCCCATGAGCCTGGCAGCGCTGGCCGCCGGAGCAAACGGTTTGATGGTGGAAGTTCATCCCCATCCCGACCAGGCACTTTCGGATGCCGAGCAGGCACTTGGCCCCGAACAATTTGCTTATTTAATGGAGCAGGTCAACTCATTTATCCGCTGGCAATATCATCATGAACATTCTGCCCCTCTCTATTAAATCCACTTCCCGAACCATTCCCGTGTATCTTGGGCGGGAAATGGACGAGTCACTCATCGATTTTATCCGGGAAAATTTTGGCCATTATGCCGTTTTCATCATTGGCGATGCCAACGTGGCTTTTTTTCATCGGCGTTCGCTGGAAGAGCAATTACGGGTATTGCCCCGTTTTCGAGGAACACTCACCTTCCCTGCCGGGGAGCTGAGTAAATCCCGGCGCATGAAAAACGTGTTGGAGGATCGCCTCTTGCGGCGCCAGGCGGGACGGGATACCCTGATTCTGGCGCTGGGTGGAGGAGTCACAGGCGATCTGGCGGGTTTCGTCGCCGCCACTCTGCACCGGGGAATTCCTTTAATTCATCTGCCTACCAGTTTGCTGGCTCAGGTGGATAGCAGCATCGGGGGCAAAGTGGGTATCAATCATCCCCTGGGGAAAAACCTGCTGGGCGCATTTTACCAACCGGCTGCGGTGTTTACCGCCATCTCTTTTCTGAAAACGCTTCCTCAGGAAGAATTCCTGAACGGATTGGCTGAGGTTATTAAATACGCCCTGCTTTTCGACCAGCAGTTGTGGAACCTGCTGGAAGAGCAGAAGGAAGCAATTTTAAATCGCGATCTGGATTTGCTGGAAGAGGTCATCCGGGCCTGCGTCCAGTGGAAAATCCGCGTGGTGGAACAGGACGAAAAGGAAGCCCACTACCGCAGTGTTTTGAATCTGGGGCATACCGTGGGTCATGCCATTGAACTGCTCAGCAACTATCGCATTAAACACGGATTTGCCGTAGCAGCGGGCCTGCGCGTAGCAGCAGTGCTTTCCCGGAATCTCCTGAACTTCCCGGAATCATTTGTCCAGCGGTTAAACCATCTGTTAGCAGCTTACGAACTCGACCGCGTGTCTCCCGGGGATTACAATCCCGAAGACCTCTGGGAGGCTATTCAGGGGGATAAAAAAGTGCGTCAGCAAATTCCCCATTTCACTCTGTTTAAAGCCCCATTTTCGCCGGAATTGTTTTATCCCGTGACCGAAAAGGAGTTTCAGGATGCCTTCCTCTCCCCGGCTTTGCGTTAGTTTGATGCCAGAATCCATCGCCCAATTACAGGAATGGCTTGTGCGGTACCGGGAAGCCGATCTGGTGGAATTGCGCCTGGATCGCTTGCAAGAAAAATCTTTCCCGGAAGCATTCACCCGAAGCAGCACCCCCTGGCAGGGATTATTTCCCCGGCACGTCTTTGCCAGGAAAGGAAACTTTCCGGAACAACCATTCCCGAAGGTTATTGTAACCATTCGCACTGTTTCCGAAGGTGGATTCTGGAGAGGGAATCCGGAACTGCTACGGGAATTGTTCCAACAGGCCCTCCAGGCGGGGGCGGATTACCTGGATGTGGAATGGCAGCAGGCAGGCGAGTTACTATCCAAACCCGGAGGTTTACCTCCCGCGCAGGTGGTGCTTTCTCACCACACCCGGGAACGGGATTTTACCCGATTAAAAGAACGATTTCAGGAGATGCTGCAACGACCCGCAGCGGTGTACAAACTGGTATTTCAGGCACAGGAATTGAACGATGCCGCTACAGCGTTGCGCTTGCTGGAAACCTTTCGTGCCAGCGGGAAGAAAATCATTATTCATGCCATGGGTGAAGCGGGCATTCCCTCCCGGCTCATCGGTGCTGTGCGCGGCAATGCCTGGACGTATGTCGCCCCCGAAGAAGAAGCTACCACTGCGCCGGGGCAAATCACCCTCCGCCAGGCACAACACGCATACTTTTTACCGGAGAAGAACCACAATACGCGCTTTGTAGGATTGGTGGGATTTCCCATTGCCCAGAGTAAGGGCTGGTTATTGCACAATCGGCTTCTGCACCGGAAGCAGCAGGAAGCCCAACGGGAGCAATTTTCGCTGCACCAGTTTCTGTACCTGAATTTCCCCGCCCGGGACTTTGCCAGTTTCTGGACAGCATGGGAACCGTATCTCTCCGGACTCAGCGTCACCATTCCCCATAAAGAGCAAGTACTTCCCTACCTGAAAATCGCATCTCCCACAGTGGAAAAATCCGGGGTGTGCAATACCCTGATTCGCCGCCGGGGGGAATGGTGGGGATTTAACACCGATTTTCTGGCTTTGTTAGAACTTCTGACCCCTTACCGTTCTTCATTGCGCCAGGGAGTTCTGGTGGTGGGCACCGGGGCCACTGCCCGGAGCGCTCTGGCGGCGCTGCAAGAACTGGGCATTCGGAAATTGTTCATCGCAGGACGCAACGAATCCCGGGGAGAGATGCTGGCACAAAAATTTAGTGCTCGGTTTTACCCGCTGCAAAATCTTCCACAGCTTAAAATTGATGGCTTAATCCACACCACTCCGCTGGGCATGTGGCCGGATACCGAAACTGTACCGCCGGTGTTACATTTATTGCAGAAGAATATGGTGGTGCTGGACGTGGTGTACAATCCTCCGGAGACCCTTTTACTGCGTCGGGCACGGGAGGCCGGTTGCCACACCATTTCGGGCCGGGAGATGTTTCTGCGGCAGGCAGCCCATCAGTTCCGCATGTTTAGCGGCAGGGATGTTTCTTATCAGGAAGTCGCCAGCGTGTACCGGGAGATTGAACAGGAGGCGGAGGAATGACCCGAAGCGCCACTTCCATCCCTGTCCGCACCATTCCCCAGGGGCGGCTTATGGGAACAATCACCATCCCCCCATCCAAAAGCGTTACCCACCGCCTGTTGATACTGGCAGCCGTAGCGCGCCAGCCGGTGCGCATTATCAATCCCCTGCGCAGTAACGATACCCTGGCTACCCTCCGGGCCCTTCAACAACTGGGCTACCGCATCGAGGAAGAAGCGGAAGCGTTTGTATTTCGGGGCTTTCGGGAACGGAACCAGCCGGTATCCCTTCAGGTAGGTGATTCCGGTACCACGGCACGGTTCATCACGGCGCTGGCGGCACTTCATCAGCCGCCCATTACCATCGACGGAAGCCCACGCATGCGTCAGCGCCCCATGGCGGAATTGCTGCAAGCGTTGCGACATCTGGGTGCAGAAATCGATGATGACAACGGACATTTGCCACTCACGATTCGCCGGTCGATTTCCCGGGGAGGAGCTGTGCCCCTGGACGTAAGCCGCTCCTCCCAGTACCTGAGTGCTCTGCTGCTCATTGCCCCGGCCCTCCGGGAAGGACTCACCATCCGGTTACAAACTCCGCTGGTTTCTGCTTCTTATGTGGATTTAACAGTGGGCCTTTTACAGCAGGCAGGCGTTTCCTGTGTCCGCAGGGGAGAACAATTTGAAATTCCGGGAGCTTCACAGATTTCTCTACCCCTAACTTTGCCCGTGGAAGGGGACTATTCCAGCGCAGGATATTTCATTGCCGGTGCGATGCTTACGGGAGGAGAAGTCCGTTTTAAGGGATTGGTGAAAAATTCGGCCCAGGGAGACCGCCGGATTCTTTCCCTGGTGGAACGAATTGGCGGAGAGGTTCAATGGGAAGGGGATATTCTGAAGGTACGCGGGAAGAACTCTTTTCCCGGATTTCAGGAGGATTGTGTGCACTGCCCGGATCTGGTACCCACTCTGGCGGTACTGGCATTGTTTGCCTCCACCCCCAGCTTCCTGCAAAACATTGCCCATTTGCAGTACAAAGAATCGGATCGGATTCAGGCGGTGATTGAGAATATCGAGCGGTTGGGTGGGAAGGCGTATCGAGAGGGCGAACATCTGGTGATTGTCCCGCAAGAACTCCACGGAGCCACACTCCCCACTTACAATGACCATCGCCTGGCCATGAGTTTTGCACTGGTCGGTTTACGCGTTCCCAATGTACGCATCGAGCATCCCGAAACGGTGGCGAAATCCTTCCCGAATTTCTGGGAAATTTTCGAAAGAACCATCCGACGGGATGGGGAATAACTCTCTCGTGGAAGAATCGTTTCCCAGAGATGAATTTGTGGTTAATGGCATCCCAGCGCTTCGCGATGGTGAGATTCTTCACCCTCGCCTGTGGCGAGGGCGAAGAATGACAAAACCGCCTCCTGTCATTCTGAGGAGTTCCGCGAAGCGGAACGACGAAGAATCTCCTCCTCCCATCTGTATCCTACAAAGGAGATTCTTCACCCCGTCTGCGACGGAGTGAAGAATGACAGAAACACTGCCCCCCAGTCATTCTGAGCGGAGCGCCAGCGGAGCGAAGAATCTCTTTTGTTGTGTTTTAGTTGATTAACTATCGGTAAAAACAACCGAGCGCAAAGCGCTCACACAAGGATAGCCTGGGGCGGAGCCCCAGGAAAGGGAGTATTTCATCACCACACCAAGCCCTGGAGGGGCGTTACACCGGAAAAATCCACCCATCCACAATATTTTATGAACATTGCCCATTTTATATTTAAAAATTGTTTCGCTCTTTCAGAGCTCCTGATCATTTTGTCATTCTTCTATACCCAGGGCTTCGCCCTGGGCTACCTATGTTTGACCCCCTTCGGGGTCATTGTTTCAAATTTGCCCTCCCGTTGTGTTGCGATAGATTGAAACCGGAATGTCAAAATTTATTTTGACATTAAAAAAGAGCGCGAAGCGCTCGCACAGGGATAGCCCGGGGCGAAGCCCCGGGTAACGGAGTGTTCCGGCACCAAATCAAGCCCTGTAGGGGCGATACAAAATTAAAATTTTGCCAAGCGTAAACATTTGTTGTGAATAATTATTTCCATTCAAAACATAATTTATTATCTTTTTCACAAAATAAAAAATCCACCAAAATTGGGAGCCATATCATGCCACAATCCCTTGCAAAAATAATTGTGCATATCGTATTCAGCACAAAAAACCGATTCCCTTATCTAAACCAAAACATCCGAACGAAAATGCATGCCTACCTTGCAGGGACAGTAAAAAATCTGGGAAGTCATGTTTATGCCATAAATGGTACTTCCGACCATGTTCATATCGTTTGTGAATTACCACGAACAATTTCTTTAAGCAAATTCATCGAAGAAATTAAGAAAAGTTCTTCATTATGGATTAAAAGACAGGACGTCAAATTTCAGAAATTTTATTGGCAAAAGGGATATGGGGCGTTTTCGGTAAGTCCTTCAAACCTTCCTTTGGTAATTCAATATGTTCAGAATCAAGAAAAACATCACCAACGTGTTTCCTTTCAGGAAGAATTAATTAGTTTTTTAAAAAATTCAGGTGTTGAATATGATGAAAAATTTTTATGGGATTAATTATTTTAGTCGTTTCAGTATCGCTCTTATCCGCAGGATCCCTCTGGGATGGTATAGAGCTCAGAACAACAAGGATGTTTCTCCAAACCCAGGTCGGCACCCTGGGCTACCTATGTTTGACCCCATTCGGGGTCATTGTTCTAAATCTGCCCTTCCGGTGTGTTGTGATGGATTGCAACCGGATCGTCGAAATTTATTTTGACATCAAAAAAGAGCGCGAAGCGCTCACACAAGGGTAGCCCGGGGCGCAGCCCCGGGTGCGGAGGGATCCAATAAATTATTCAGCCCTGTCCCAAGGGGATCCTGCGGATAAGGGCGTCACTTACCATGAATATTTATGACGGTATAAAACACCGGGCCGGGTAACGGTGGGTACAACAAATGGGTTTGTTTTTTAAATGTGGCGCTCTTTTCCCACAGGGATCCCTCTGGGAAAAGGGCGTAACGCTGTAACATTAAACGGATAGGTTGTGATATTTTTTAATTTGCGGTTAAAAATCGTGTCGCTCTTACAGAGCTTTAATTATTCCGGTGATTTCTCCAAACCCAGGGCTGCGCCCTGGGCTATCTATGTATGACCCCTTTGGGGTCTTTCTTCCGTAGATTCTGCAGAATTTTGTTTGAATAAAAAAGGAAGGTCAATTTCAAAAAGAGCGCAAAGCGCTCACACAAGGGTAGCCCGGGGCGCAGCCCCGGGTGCGGAGGGCTCCAATAAATTATTTAGCCCTGTCCCCAAGGGATCCCTCCGGGAAAGGGGCGTAATATAAAAATCTAACAATTTAAAACATAAATATTTATGCCGGTAAAACACACCGGGCCGGGTAACGGTGGGTATAACAAATGGGTTTGTTTTTTAAATGTGGCGCTCTTTTCCCACAGGGATCCCTTTCCGCAGGATCCCTCCGGGATGGAACAGAGCTTTAATTTTTTGGTGGTTCCTTTTTACCCAGGGCTGCGCCCTGGGCTACCTAAATGTGACCCCTTCAGGGTCTTTTATATTTTACCTAAAGGAAGATTAAATTTGCCGCTCTAATT
>JALXCH010000043.1 GCA_026991005.1 Calditrichia bacterium
TCGCAACGAACCGGAGGCGCAGGAGACCATTGCTCGCACCCTGGTGTATCTGGGGGCAGGATTGGCTAATATCATCAACATTTTTAATCCCGAGATGATTATTGTAGGCGGCGGAGTGAGCGAGGCGGGGGATTGGTTTGTGGAATTAGCTGCCCGGGAAGCTTTTCGGCGAGCCATGGCTACCAGCTCCCAGGGAGTGGATATTCGCCGGGCGCGTCTGGGAAACCGGGCGGGAATGCTGGGGGCTGCGGCATTTGCCCTTCACATGATTGCCAAAAGAGTTACGACACCATGAGTACGTTTCGTTTCCCCGAAAATGCGGGAATTGGTGTGGTTGCTCCCGGTGAATGGGTTACCCAAGAAGCCATCCGTCCTGCAGCGCAACTTTTGGAGTCTCTGGGCTATCGAGTCTATTTTGCACCACATCTTTTCGGGAAGCATCGCTATTTTTCCGGCACGGTAGAGGAGCGGCTCAGCGATATTCACTATTTTTTGCAAAAGGAGGAGGTACAAATTATTTATGCCGCACGGGGTGGAGTAGGCAGTGCCCAGTTGCTTCCGCATCTGGATTTCGCAGCGTGGCAGCAGAGCCGGAAGTTGCTGGTGGGCTTCAGCGATGTTACCGCTCTACAGTGGGGATTGTGGGCACGTACGGGACTCCCTTCCATTTCGGGGATGACCCTCACCTTGCAGCTTCATGCAGAAAATCCTTACCTGACATTATTCCGGGAGATGTTTACCGGGGAGCGCTATTCTATTGGTGAGGCAGATTTGGTTAAATCCGGTGTCCGTGTAGCGCGTCCCGGAGAGGCGGAAGGGATACTGTTAGGTGGAACGTTAACCATCATAAACTCGCTGCTGGGAACACCTTTTTTCCCGGAACTGAACCAACCCATTATATTATTTCTGGAAGATGTTAAAGAACCGCTTTATCGGCTGGAGCGGTTGTTGGTGCAACTGCAGCAGGCGGGAGTGCTGGAAAAGGTGGTAGCACTGATTCTGGGGCGATTTTTGGGGCAGGATACCTGGCACGAACTCTGGCCGGTTTTCCAGTATCTTTTTCCACCGAACATTCCGGTTATCACGCACTTCCCCTACGGCCATTTTGCTGATGCCTGTCCCTTGCCCATGGGAGTGTTTGCAAATCTTTCTACCGAGCCACTGAAACTGGTGTGGAAGTAAATTTTCTCTTTGCCCTAAAAAACAAATTCCAAATCCCAAATTCCAAATCCCAAACAAAAAATTCCAAATTCCGATAATTTAGTAGATTTTTTTCGAATCTAACATTTTCCTTTGTTTTTAATTCGTGCCCATTCGTGCGATTCGTGGTTAAATTCCTATTCGTTCCTGTGTTTGCAAAATTCAATTCAAAGTTATTTATTCTTTCTGTCGTCCTTACAGGACTTAAGATGGTGGGTGGAATTCCCATTCCCATGGCTGAAGGCCATGGGCTAAATTCTAAATTCTGTCGGCCACTCCGTGGCCTCGTACCCTGCCAGGGGAGGTGACTTTTTTAACGGAAGCAAAATATACACACCACAAGTCCGTACGAATCTAATAATTCATAATTCTTAATTCAAAATTCAAAACTACATTTGTGTCGCCCTTTCAGAGCTCATTTATTGTGGTGTTCTCTATTCCCAGGGCTGCGCCCTGGGCTATCCATGTGTGAGTGCTTCGCACTCTTGAGGCAAAAATTTATTGCTTTCATTCTTTTGCATCTTTGTTGGCTCTTTTTTAATCCCCTCCCAATATCGCGTTGTTTCACACCAACAAATTGTGCCAATTTGTACGAGCCCGCCCAATTCAAAATCATTAATTCAAAACTTTAAATCTCAAATCTCAAAATAAAAATCACAAATAACAGATTCTAAAACAACATGCATAAATTTTTAATCTCAAATAGATTAGCATGTTTTTTCCTGATTGGATTACATTTTCATTTTCCATTCGTGATTATTCGTGTTATTCGTGGTTAAACACCAATTCGTTTCTGTGTTTGCAAAATTCAATTCAAAATTGTTTATTCTTTCTGTCGTCCTTACAGGACTTAAAATGGTGGGTGGAATTTCCCTTTCCCATGGCTGAAGGCCATGGGCTAAATTCTGTCGGCCACTCCGTGGCCTCGTCCCCTGCCAGCCGGCAGTTTTTTGGATGTAATTTGGATTTAATGCTCGATTGTGTCCTTACTTTTCAATTTCCTTTTGCCTTTTTTCTCTTACCGGGTCCGGATGACACAGAATAAAAAATTCCAGATTACAAAAAGTTAAAAACCGCGGCGCCCGCAACGAGCGCAACGAAGGTAAAAATTCCAAATAACAAACCAAAATATTGTTATTTTTATTCGTGTACATTCGTGTGATTCGTGGGCAAAACTCATTCTTTTAATTCGTGGGCAAATAATTCGTGGTTAAATGCTTATTTGGGTGATTCGTGGGAAATCTTTCTTTTCCATGGCTGAAGGCCATGGGCTAAAATCTTTCGGCCACTTCGTGGCCTCATCCCCTGCCAACCGATAATTTTTTGGGATGTAATTTAGATTTTTTGCCCGATGGTGTCCTTTCTTTTCTTTTTCCTTTTATCTTCAACGGAGGATAAAAAAAATTCCAAATGACAAAAAGTTAAAAACCGCAAAGTACGCAGAGGAAGCGCAATGGACG
>JALXCH010000044.1 GCA_026991005.1 Calditrichia bacterium
TCTTGAATAATCCGGCTACCACCTCCATACTGGCGCCTTTCTGGAACTGCACATACGCTTTACAATAGCTTTCGAACGCCTGAATGGAGTTGGTTAACGGACGTTCCAGTTTAGCTTCCTCTTCCGGAGAAATGGTTAGCGCCATGGTATTAAGCATTTGTTTCAAGGCACGCACGTGCATATCGAAGATAGCCGACAGTCGATCGGTGTATGTGTCGTTAAAAATATCGTTACCCGTATAAGTGCTAATGAGCCGGAAATGGATTTTTAAGCGATCGCCGGTTACTTTGTAGGCACCGGTAATTATGACGTCTGCACCGGTTTCCTTCCCGATGGCAAATGCTTTCTTCACCGAAATTTCAGCCGTGTGGGTGACCTGGAGCTTCTTCAAAATGCGGGTGAGTGTTTCTTTTTCGAACGCCTGTAATGGCGATAAATCCGATACCTTATTATACAAAATTTCCTCAATTCCCCGCGAGACCCAATCGTACGCAGAAGAGCCCTCGTTATCGAACGGTAAAATAGCTACCAGACGCTGTTCCTGAGCAAATAGCGATGCGGTAAGAATTAAAAGTAACAAAAAGGAAATTTCTACAAATTTGCGCGAATTGGTCATTTTTCTAAACCATTCTATTTGGTTTATAACTTTTTTACTAAAATCGTATTTTTCCAAAAAAACTTAAACCCTTTTTCTGAATTTCGGCCTACCATTATAGAAATCACAAATCTTAAATTATAGCTGTAAAACACAAATTTCAAAACAAAATTTTTTACTTACCAATCATTGAATACGTTTTATCGATACGCAATATTCCCCACTTTATGGCCTTTTTGTCGGCCAAATTTAGAGTGATTTAATATTATAAAAATTTTCCCATATTTCAAAAATTTTTTTAGAACCGGTTCAACAAGGCATTACCAAGCGAGGCACGTCTTTTTGAAATTCCTTCTTCTAAAACTTGTAAAACAAACCTTTGTCCGGAAAAAGATCGGTATTATTTTCCTTTCTCTTTCTTTAAGGAAACAGAACGGGGAGCTCCCATGAAAGCACAGCAAATCTACTGGATTGCTTTTCTCCTTTACAGCGCACTGGTAATCTGGATGGGATATTTCATTTATTTTCGAGATCGCAAGAAAGGGCTGGCGCAGGAAAATCGCGCTTACTGGTCGGCGAATCAGAATCTTTCCGGCTGGGCGCTGGGACTTTCCATTTCAGCCAGTATGATGTCCATTAGCTGGTCTTGCGTGTACGGAGTGCAACTGTTTTACTGGTACGGTCCCGGAGGCGCCTGGTTACTGATTATTCCGTGGTTGCTTACCATGGCAGGTTTCTTTTTCCTCACTCCCCTGTTTCGGAGAACCAGGGTCTTTTCTCAACCGGAATTGCTGGAGAAGCGTTTCGGCGTAATTACCCGGCGGCTGTTAGCTCCAACCCTCATTTTTGTCTTCATCACCTGGGCGGGTGCGGAAATTTACGCTGCGGGTACTACACTTGCTCCTCTGTTAGGCATTTCCGTCCCTCTAACCATTTTACTCATCGCACTGATTGTAGCTTTGTATTCTTACACCGGCGGTTTCGAAGCTGTTGTTTCGACCGATAAAATCCAGTTTGTGCTGGTGGCTTTTTTCATTACGACCATGGCAATAATCGGGCTGCGCGCCGTGAGCCTCTCTTCCGGGGGAAACATTGCGCTGCTGAACATCCCGAAACCTCCCAAATCGGTTCATCCCTCCCTGTGGCTCTCGCCGGGGATTGCTATTATTCTGCTAACGTTTTTTGCCTACCTCCCGGGTTGGCTGGTAGAAACAGATGTTTGGATTCGCATCCAGGCGGGGCGCAATACCCGGGAAGCACGGAAAGGAATCGCCCTGGCATTCTTTAACTCCCTGATTTTTGTGGGAATATTCCCCTTCCTTATCGGCATGGCTGCTTTGCATCTCTTCCCTCCCGTGGATGGTGTAATTCCGGCACAAATTCAGGACGGTGCTCTCATTTTCGCGCGTTTGATGCAGCAATATTCTCCCCTGTGGCTCAACACCCTGCTGGGAGTAGGTCTGGTGGCAGCAGCCATGTCCACCGTGGATACCTGCGGAAACGTGGTGGCTCTCTCCCTCTCCTACGATTTAATTGAACCCGTTTTACAGAAGCACCGCTGGACGCCGCAACGTTTAAATCGGGTGGCTCGCTGGAACTCGGTGCTGGCTATCTTCCTGGCGTTTGTGTACGCCCTGTTTACCAATTCCCTCTGGGATATTTTCTACCTTTCCTCCGGCATCCTTACCACCACGGTCTTTCTACCTGTGGTAGCTTCCTTCCACCCCGCTACCACCACCCGTCAGGTCAATTGGGCTATTATTGCGGGCTTTGCAGGAACCATTGTTCTATATTTTCTGGAAAAATACAATGTGGTTACTCCCCTGGAACCGGACTGGATGGCACAAACCGGACTGGGATACATCATTGGCGGATTTCTGTTAAGCGTATTGGGTTTTGTGGGGGGAAGGATGCGAATATCTGCCCGCTAAAGAGGTAGTTTGCGGTAAAGCTGAAGCAGATCTTCCCGGGAGGCCAGCTTCCAGCTCCCAACTTGCTGACTCCAGGAGTAAGGTAAAACCAACCGGATGGCCCACCCTTGTCGCTGCTTGACGATTTCTTTTTTCTTTCTTCCTCCCGCTTCCAAAAGCTCGAATAACACCTCCCGTTCCTGTACCGTCCAGCACACGGGGGCATAATTATTCCGGGGTTTTATCCGGTACATTGCTTCAGGAATCTCCTCAACTTCCCGGCTCTGCAAATAAAAATGCACCCAGAACATCCAGAACTGATAAAGAGAACGAAAATACTCACTATTCCACTTTTTGCGAATTTTCCGCTTCAGCTTAACATCGTAGCGGATCTTTTCATAAAAAAGCTCAAAAGGGAAAACCTCCTGCTGGGAAAGGAGCAAATGCACAAAAAATTGGTGAAACGGTTGGACCTCCTTCCCGGGCTTTAAAAAAGGTAACTTGTGGTATTCCACTTGCTGGATTTGTGCTTCAAACACTTCGGTCGTCAGGGTTAAGGAGCGCAGGGCATCTACCTCCTGGCGGAATTTCCGCAGTAAACCGAACAACTGTTTCTGTTCGGGATGCAACTCCAGTGCTGCTTTCAAAATCTCCAGCCAGCCGTCGAGGTAATCCCGCTCACGATAGAGGGTGTACAAACTGTTGCGGATGATGGGATCGGCAGGATCTTTTAGAAACAACGGCACCAGGAGTTCTTCCGCTTTTTCCGTATCTCCTATTTTTTTGTAGAGGAAGGCCAGTTTTCGCTTCAGGAAATCGTTCTCCGGGGCATATTGTAACGCCTTCTGGTAGGCGTTAATTGCTTCCGGAAGTTTCCCGGCTTTTTGCAACTCCTCGGCTTTTAACTCCCACAGATTTGCCCGGGACTGTTCCTCTTCCGGAGGACCTTCTTCAGCCATTTGCCGGGAGATTTCCTCGGGTGTTTTTCCGCTAAGTTGCGCCCGAAGCTGTAAAATATGTTTCCGGGTAAAATCCGTTCCCGAGCCCAATTTTTCGGCTTTTTCCAGCAGTTCCAGTGCTTTAGGGAAATTTCCTTGATGCTGATACACCCGCGCCATCTGCACCAACAAAAAGGGATCGTCCGGTGCCTGCCGCAGCGCCCGCTGGAGCAATTCCCAGGCCTCCTTCCATTTATCCTCCCTGATGCGCAACAATGCCAGCATCTTTAAGCTGGAAAGATGCCCGGGATTGAGCTCCAGAACCTTCTCGAAATATTCTTTTGCCTTACCGGTTCGATTCTGGCGGTAAGCAATAAGTCCCATTAAATACAGGGCAAAGGGATGGCGAGGCTGCTTATTCAACACCTTCTGTAACAGGCGAATGGCATCCGGATAGCGCTTTTGATGATAGTACACATCGGCCAGGCTCACCATGGCGGCGGGTTGGTCTGGATGTTCCGCCAGTACTTCCCGGAGCACCTCCGCTGCTTCCGGATACGCTCCCTGCTCTTTGTAGCGCCGGGCTAACCGCAGCTTCTCCTGAAACCTTGAGCGTGCCATGCCTAATTACAATTCTTTCAGCAAATTTTCTATGTTGTGAATGGCATCCAGAAGTTCGGCATCAATCATCTTCAGCAACCGTTCCCGCTCCACGTGGGATTCTTCCCGTTTCAAACGGTCAATCTCTTTCTGAATGGCCATCAACTTCCGGTGCAATTCCTGTACATCCGATTTTTCCATCTCTATCGCCTGTTGTTTTGTTCATCATTATTCACCGATAACTCACAAATTATTAAAAAATTCAAAACTCACACAATCTGTTCCAGGTTGAAATAATGTTCATCATTCCTGAATCCTTCAAACCACTTTTCTTCCTCTCCTTCCTCTTTTTACTTTTATTCCAGGAATTCATAAAAATTAAAAAGCCTAAAGATTTTAGAGGCTGTGTAAAAATGAAAATTAGAAAAATATTTAATCAATAACATGTATATTGCAATTTACCATATTTATGCAAAACTGTAGCAGAAAAGAACGTAGAATTATTTTTATTTCTTACCTGAATTTTGTGTTTTTCTACGGACTCTATGACCACATCATTAAGTCAACAACACAGGAATATTTTTGTATCTTTGCATTTTCATAAACCCTAAAATTCAAGGAAATCATTAAATAATATCAATTTGCACTGTTTTTTATTATAGCCACGGATTATTTAATCTTTCTCTCAAAATCAGGCTTTAGCCTAAAATTGGGCTAAAGCCCAATTTGAAGTTTGGGCCTTAAGTTCCCCGAGCTGGAAGCTCGGGGCTATATTTTACTTTGAATGACAATGAATAAATATTCCATTGACACTGCATTTTTACGCAGCCTCTTTTAGCGCCTAACCCGAACGTTCACAGAGTTTTTATCCCATGGGCACGAATAATTCGAATGCGCACCGGGAAGTTCTCTTTTTCTGTTGATGATGTTCCTGACCCCGCTGTTTTCGTTAGGTGAACCCCAAAATTTTGAATATTACGTTTGGCTCTCCTTTCTCGTGGATTCACAACCCTATCGGAATCCTGTTCAGGAGAAGATAGAAAAAATTTAGCAAAATTCAAAATTATTGAAGGAAAATTGTGGGTGAAAATTGCTTTTTTTCAGTCGATTTTTTTCTTCCAAAACACGGGTCGGGGGGCGATACAATTTCTAACACGAAATAAGAACGGGAAAATGGAATATTATTTAACTTTTTTCTTATTAACCATGTTGCAACCGACGTTTGAAAAGAATTTTTCCTGAAAAACCATATTCCACGGATATTGATTGACGAAGCCAAATTCCAATGCTAAAAACAAAGCCCGGCAAAAAAGATTGCCGGGCTCAGGATGTTGATATGACAATTTTTTAACGATAGGAAAAAAGTGCTTTCACACCTTCCAGTGCCTGGGGAGCGGCTTTCTGGAAACTGCCACCCACATACTGACCGGCGTAGTCTGCCGGATTTAATTCCGGAATGCTTAAACCGGTAGCCGTATTAACCACTTCAATAAAGGCGTTGGCGACAATGGCATAACCCGCATTATTCGGATGCACGCCGTCCAGACTAAATGCGGTGCGGGCGGGATCATTGTACACATATTTTCCGCTCAACCCCGAAACCCCTTCTTCATTGATTTTAGTGAGCAGTGCATTGGCATCCATTAGCGCGACATGGAATTGCTGAGCCAGACTGGAAATCACGCTGTTGAAATTATCCACAGCCGTTTTGATATTGGCCGTTTCTGTGGCAGTCAGGGTTAAATTGCCGGGAATGGGAATACCGGTGGGGTTCAATCCGCTGGCTTTCATTCCTGCTACAATCAGCGAAGCCTGCGCCTCGGAAATTCCATGCGCCACCAACCAGCTTGAATCCGGTACACCAATACCCTGCTGGTAGGCTGCTAACCCCGGTAGCAGCACATGAGCTACCTCTGTTTCGGCCGTAACCAGCGGGATGTACAATCCACCGCCAAAATCAACCGGTACGAACTTCTGCCCACCGGTGGTAGAATCGGGAACAGGAGCAAAAACTACCGGTACCGGATCGGTGGTGCCGGACAGCGGGGATACGGCAAAAATGGCGTCCAGCGTGTTTACGTAAGGAATGTCCGTTACGTAAGGGATATTGGCTCCTACCAGAACCGTATTGGGCAGGCGATTCCGAATCTCATTAAGCATTTCAGTGTACTGTTCGGTAAAGGTCTGAAGGTCGGTAATGTACTCAGAACTATCGGTGCCATTGACAGCCGCTCCAAGCACATCGTTATTCCCAATCCATACAAACAGCAGAGAGGGATTTAGCAGAGTTGCCTGATGTAGCATGGTCATGTTCCCTAAGGCGGGATTTCGCAAGATCATATCGTAAAAAGGATTATGAGGATTGCTGGAACTTTCGCTGGTTGTGGCTTCAATTAAATCCACAAGTTTTGCTCCTGGGACTGCCAGATTATCGTAAGGGCGCGAGAGGTTTACATTCGACAACAATCCCGGAACATCTGCTACGGAATAAGTATCGAAGCTGATCTCACCCGTGGTAGCGTCGAAAGATAGGGGAGTAGCCACCAGGGTGGGATCTTCAGTATTGCTGGTACCTACGCCGGGCGATTCAATCCAGGGCATCTGGAATTTATCTTGAATTCCCAGTTGTTTGGCGATGTAGTAAGGATAAGAATGCTCCTGAAAATCCCGACGCATTCCGGCGGATTGATAACCAGCTGTTAAACTATTCCCAATGGCTACAACTTTGCGCAGGACAAGTTGATTCTTCTGAATATTTAAAGAAGGTTGAGAAGGATTCGGCGCTTCGCAACCCATGAACAGGACGAAGCCAAGTAGTATCAACAAAACAACCAATTTTTTCATGATCTATCTCCTGATTTTATTTTTTTCGATTTATTAAAACGCAACACCTATACTAAACATAAACAAATGCGCCACTGAAGAGTAAGTGCCATCGAATCCATCCCAGTTCGTACCTTTTCCATCAACCACCGTAGAACGCTCGGCAAATTTAACCAGCATGTACGCCAGATCCAGATTCACATTGCCCATTTTGTAACCCAGCCCAAAGGCAAAATCGTTCCGGTTTGCATCGGGTAACAAAGGACTCATGGATTCTACCGGTTGCGGGGTCTGGTCATAAATATAACCAGCGCGTAGTTCCAGTTGAGGACTCACCGCGTAATTTAATCCAAAGCGTACCTGATAGGAATTCTTGTACTGCTCTTCAATTTCCACATCCTCCGCTTTCTCAAAATCCAGTAAAAGGACATCGAAAACTTTCCATTTGTAGTACATATAGTCCAGTTCGGCGCCTAATTGATCGGTGAACTGATAATGAAGTCCCACGGAAAAATAGGAGGGATAAGTGATGGAGGTTTTAACACCCTGGTTGATCAGACCAGCCTTCTCGGCATTATTGGCAAAGAAGTTCTGGTAATAATCGTTATTGAAAGTGAATGAAGCATCACCGTCAAAATCGTTCTTTACCTGATGACGGTACAGAAAACCGAGTGTAGCTTTTTGAATCGTATAATTCAAACCTGCCGAAAAACCCAACGCCCAACCGGAGGAGCCCTCCATCTGAGCAGTACCGACATCAGTACCGGGATGTGAATCCTCAGGGAATAAAATATGGGTTTTCAAATTAACAGTAGAATGCACCAGATCCACACCACCTCCGATGCTTAGATTTTCCATTAACTTAAAAGAAATAACCGGTGAGATGTAAAAAGATTTTAGATCGGATGATTGAGAGACCGGATTTCCGGGAAAATCATCGCCCCATTCCAATCCCAGTCCAAAAGGATTGGTGACACCGATACCCGCAGCAAATTTATCGGAGAAAGAGTAAGTAAAATACACACCGATGGGGGTGTGCCATTTCTTTTCGGCTTGATACACCGTGTTGTCGAAAATGGGAGTTGGACCAACCCATTTGACATCGGCTGTAAGCAACGTTAATCCACCATAAAACTGGGCGCCCTTCAAATTAACAATCCCGGCAGGATTGTAAAACACGGCAGAAGCATCATATCCCTGAGCTACTACAGCACCCCCCAATGCAGAAGACCGTGCCCCAAATTCGTACAGGCCAAACCCGGCTCCGTAACTTAGACTGGCTGTTAAAAACAGCACCAGCGCTACCATTAAAATATTACGCATAGGACCTCCTTAAATAAATTGAACCTTAAGTGAATTAAATTACTAAATTTAAACAATATGTAACTTGAAAGTTTAATTAATTCAGAAATTAAAATCAAGGTAAAATCGATGCGGAATTTGAGTGATGCTGAGCTTGACCAGGTGGATATTGTAGAGGGTCTTAACACGTATTGAACAGCATTCAGAAGTACTTGCACCAGGCAGGGATATATTTGAGATGGTCCACCATTCGGGATCGACTCTCCTCCCAGTATCGCGTGACCATAGAGATGAACAATGATAAGGGTGAGAAGATTTTCATCCGACAGACCAGTGAACCGGAGGAATTTCATTATTTAATTTCCAAAATATTGAAAATACCCGTTCGCCCATTGGGACGAAAGATGGACAAAATATAATATTGTAGTGGGAATACAAAATTTATAACATACTGATAATATATAACTTAGCTCTTATCGTTGTTCAACTTGGGTTAAAATTAAAAACGTCCCGTTGGTAGAGGTAATGAATGTTATATCTTTACATGGTGGTTTGGCCCGTAGGGTCTTGTGGATCGGTTCCTGGCAACAAAAAGCTACTATCAAGGCAATAGACGTGGTTGAAGCTCTTATTGAACATTGGCAGGCCTGGGGGTTGCCTGGGTATGTTCAGTTTGATAATGGCACTATTTTTCAGGGTCCCCATCACCATGCTAATGT
>JALXCH010000045.1 GCA_026991005.1 Calditrichia bacterium
TAATGGAGGTATAATCAATGTTTAAAAAATTAACCGTATTGTTATTACTCCTGGTTCCAATCTTTCTGTTTGCACAGTCTTCAGGTAAGATTGCTGGTGTGGTAGTGGATAAGTCCACCGGCGATCCTTTACCTGGGGTAAATGTGATTCTGGAAGGAACTACCATGGGTAGTTCGACCGATATTGATGGATATTATGTAATCCTGAATGTACCGGTGGGTGTGTATACCATCCGGGCGAATTATATCGGTTACAAGGATGTGGTTATAGAGAATGTGCGTGTGTCTGCGGGAATTACCACGGAGATTAACTTCCAGTTAGAACCCACAACGCTGGAATTGGAAGAAGCGGTGGTAGTTACCGCAGAGCGTCCTCTGGTAGAAAAAAATGTAACCCAGAGCATCTCGCTGATTACCAACAAGCAGATTGAGGCTTTACCGGTTCGTGGATTCACCAACCTGCTGCAGATTGCGAACTCTGTGGTGGTGCAGGATAACGAAATCCACATCCGTGGTGGCCGTGTGGATGAAGTGGGTTACTATCTTGATGGTGCTTCTACGGTGAACCCACTCACCAATCGTCAGGCTGTGCACGTCATTCAAGAAGCTGTCGAGGAATTTCAGGTGTTGGCTGGTGGTTATACAGCAGAATTTGGTGGTGCCAATGCTGGTATCATCCGTACCGAGTTAAAAACCGGTACCCAACAGTTCCATACTTCGTTTATGCTGGAAACAGATAAGTTTGCCAAGGAAGGTGAGAAGTTCCTGGGTACCTATTCCTACGGTCATCACACCGGCGTGGCAACCATCAGTGGTCCGTTGTTCTCTAAAAAGATTCGCTTCTTCCTGGCCGGCGAAAATCAATATCGCCGCGATCGTCAGGTGCGTTTCAGCAAAGGATTTGAGTTCCATAATTTGGTAGATCAAAACCCAGAAAATCCGGCTGTTAGTGGCGAGAATCCTCATCCGGATACCATTGCTGTATACAAATATCCGGACGGCTTTACTCCCCATAACAAGGACAATTTGTATGCCATTAACGGAACGCTGTTATTCGACTTCCAACCGATTCGTTTCCGCATTGGCGGGGTATGGCAATCTCAGAATACGATGATTAATTCCCGTCCCATGCTCAGCATGCTCAATCATCGGAATGTATCCGATCAATACAATAGCATGTTGATTACGGGTAAATTAACCCATGTGCTCTCTCCCACTACCTACTATGAAGTGAACTTGAGTTACTTCAATTCTAAATTAGAGCGTCTGGATGATTACTTTGATAACGACTGGACAAAATGGTACGATAGTACAGCGGTAGCCAAACATACCAAAGGTAAAGTGATTTATCGTGACAAATATAATCCGATGCACGATCTCTTGCTGGCGGGATTTCCGATTGAGCGGGAAGGTGATCCTTCCGATTATTATCGTATCCAGAAACAGATGTATCTGGGTGGTGCGCTGGATTTCGTGAGTCAGATTGGCCGCCATCACGAAATAAAAGCCGGCCTGGAAGCTCGGAAGTACACTTTGCGTCGTTTCTCAGTCCGGCCCAGCGCCATTGATTTGGGTGAAAAATATGGTACCTATAAAAAAGCACCCATTGATGAATGGGCCTCTGCTGCTTATGCCACGGGTTATGGATATGACTTCTACGGAAACGAGATTAATTCCGATAAAAACTATGGCGACTCCCTCTATATTGAAGGGCCTAAACAACCCATGTTCATGGCCTTCTATGTCCAGGATAAAATTGAGTTTAACGACCTGATTATCAATGCCGGTTTGCGATTCGATTATTTCGATACCGATGATAAGACGTTGAAGAATCCGGCCAATCCGGAAATTGACGCCAAAACCAAATACATCAAGAAATCGGCCTGGAAAGATGTTGATCCTTTCAAACAGGTTAGCCCGCGTCTGGGATTCTCCTTCCCGGTTAGCGAACGTACGGTATTCTACATGCAATATGGTAAATTCATCCAGATGCCGCGTTTGAGCAACATCTATTACAGCTCTTACGAATATCGGCGTCAGATTGTGGTGGGTGGTAACTACTACTTGAACCCGGTCGGCTATGGAATTGAACCGGTTCGTACCACTTCTTACGAAATTGGTTTCCGTCAGCAACTCTCTGCTTACGCTGCGTTTGACGTGAGTGGTTTCTATCGTAACGTAAAAGGACAGGTACAACTGGATAAAGTGCGTCCCGAACCGGGTGCTTTAATTAGTGCCTACGATGTACGTACCAATGGTGACTTTGCCACCACCAAGGGAATGGAATTCCGCTTAACCCTGCGTCGGGTGAACCGGGTGATGGCACAGATCAATTACACCTACACCAGCGCCGAAGGTACCGGTTCTTCGGAAACCTCCTATCATGGTGCGGTATATCGTGTTACCGAAAAACCCACCATTGTTCGTCCGCTGGATTATAACCAGAAACATCGGGGCTCCATTGTTCTGGATTATCGTTTTGGTAAGAATGATGGTGGACCCATTTTACAACGGTTTGGTGCTAACCTGTTATTCACTTTCTCCAGTGGCCATCCTTACACACTGGTTTATTTCCCTCCGGGTGGTCAGGTCAATGCATACAATGCCGGTGTGGATTATATGAACGATACCCGGAGTCGTCAGGCTCTGGAACCGTTAAATGCTTCCACCACGCCCTGGACGTTTAATGTGGATATGCGTCTGGATAAAAGCTTCACTCTATTCAGCAATCTGGATCTGACTCTGTATGTGCGTATCACCAATCTGTTCAACACCAAGAATGTGATCAATGTCTATCAGGCAACGGGTAATGCCTACGATGATGGCTTTATCAACAATCCCATCTACTCCCAGGGCTTTATCAATCAGTACGGCGAGCAGTATGTGGAAATGTATAAAGCGATCAATATTGAGAACGGGCAGTCCTATTGGTCTGAAGTTGGTCGGCAGTTGTTCGATCATCCGCGGCAGATTTTCTTTGGAATTCAGTTGACGTACTAATTCCTGAAAAGGATTGGTGTTAGAGAAAAATAAAAACGTAAGGAGTTGCAAATGTTTAGAAAAAGCAATTTAATTTTTAATTTATTGATCGTAGGTGCTTTATTGCTCCTTTTTGCCGGTGGAGCAATGGCCAAGGCACCCGATTATGTACAGGGTTCGAAGTTTGCCAAACCAGCAGGTTCACCGTCTCAAACGCTTTCCAATATTTCCAATTGGGCATACTGGTTATACTGGGATGGCAAATCTGCGAACGACCCGCTGGGAAACTCTGGAGGTATTTATCCCCGTGGAACTGCTGGTGTGATTTTCCAGGATGGTTTTATTTGGGGTGGCTATCTGGAAGGTGACTCTCTGCCCCGGGTTGGTGGTCAAACCTACAATATTGGTACCGTTCCCGGCTGGATTAATCCTGATGGTATGGGAGCCGATCCCAATGCTCCAGATGTGCGGATTTATCGTATTAGAAAAGATTATAAAACTTTAACTTTCGCACAGGTAAAGCAAGATGCTGCTGAACAGTTAATGAAACCAGCAAATACAGTTACTGAAGAGGAAGCTCAAAATATAATAGATCAATATGCTAAAGATTGGGAGGAATGGCCTGTTGATAAAGGAGCTCCATATATCGATAAAAATGGAAATGGAATTTATGATAAGGATGAGGATGAACCAGGTATTGCTAATGCAGATCAGGTAGTGTGGTTTGCCGCAAATGATCTGGATGCTTCGGCTACCACTGCTTTATATGGTTCGCAACCTATTGGTATAGAATTGCAGGTAACCGCCTGGGCATATAATCAACCCGGTGGAACTATTGGGCAATTAATATTTAAACGGTATAAACTCATTAATAAATCGGGTAAGCGAATAGATTCCATGTTTGTAGCCCAATGGTGCGACCCGGATGTAGGTAATTATTCGGATGATTACGTCGGATGTGATTCTATATTAAGTATTGGATTTGCATATAATGCATATCAAACGGATGATGAATTTTCTGCTTTTGGCTTAGCACCTGCTGCTATTGGTTATGACTTTTTCCAGGGACCTAGGGTTTACACAGGGAATCCCGCAGATACCGCTATATTTGATCTGAAATATTGGCCGGGTTATAAAAATTTACCGATGACCTCATTTGGATATTTTGCAGCAGGTAGTGCTATCCCTGATCCTACTTTAGGTAAGTATGAGGGGACAAAGCAGTGGTATAATTTGCTTAATGGTTATATTCCTACCGATGATTTAAAGGATCCCAGTCCCTTTGTTCATGGTTCTGGACCATTAGCTGGAAAGCCAACAAAATTCCCGGTTAATGGAGACCCTGTAAATGGAACAGGTGATATTGATGGACTGGGAAGTAATCTTCCTCCAGGAGATAGAAGAATGGTTCTGGCTTCTGGTCCTTTTACTATGCAACCTGGTGATACTCAAGAAGTAGTCGTTGCTATTATCGGTGGTTTAGGAGATGATAATTTGGGTTCGGTTTCAAAATTGAAACAGTATGATGAAATTGCTCAAGCACTATATGATGATCTTTTTACTACGGTTCCTAAACCTCCAGCAGCTCCCCACGTTGTTACAATGGTCAGTGAAAATGAAATTGTATTGAATTGGGGTACGGATTCTTCAAAGGTTGCTGAAACAGAAAAATATGATGAAGTTACGGGTTACGATTTTGAAGGATATAATGTTTATCAATTGCCAAGTGCCTCATCAACTATTGATCAGGCTAAACGGTTAGCCACATTTGATAAAATTAATGGTGTTACAACCATTGAAGGTTACAGATTTTTACCTGAATATGGGCAGAAGGTGTTGGTACCTGTACAGTTTGGAACGGATAATGGAATCCAACATTATTTTATAATTGAAAAAGATTATATAAACGACAAGCCTTTATACCAGGGTAATAGTTACTATTTTGCAGTTACCGCATACAATTATAATCCGGATCCCCAGCTTATTGAGGACAAAACACTGGAATCTCCTCTTCAAATTATTGAGGTAATACCGCAACCTGAAAGACCCGGTTACAAGTATGAAGGTACTGTTGGGCAAGATTTGGAGGTCATTCATGATCCCAATATAAGTGACGGGATTGTTAAAGCAGTTGTAGTAGATCCGTCTCGTACAACAGGACATGAGTATCAAGTATTTTTTACTATGGATGAGGATACTAATTCCTCTACTTATGGTGAGATAGTCTGGAACTTACGTGATGTAACAACTGGAGAAGTAAAACTAAAGAAACAAAAAGTATCTGAATCCATTGATGATAAAAATGGCGAATTAATTGTAGATGGCATATTAGTAAAAGTGTCAGGTCCTGCCCCAGGAGTTAAGGCAATAGTAGAGGTTGCAAATGCCAATGGACCATTACCTCCAGAGGATTGGGATACTGCCGGTGAACCCTATCATGGGAACAATGTCTGGCATAGTCTTAGTGCACCTTCTGATCCCAACCGGTTCTATTTGAGTGCTGGTGGTGGCGAAGGTAACATCGAACGTCATCTGCGTAGCATTGCCAATGCGGAAGGCCATGATTACGAAATGCGCTTTACCCAGGATGGCGGTATCTATCTATGGTGGTATGATGACGATACCTGGGCAAATGTGCCTTTTGAATGGTGGGATGTTGGTATGTCTACATTTGATGATACTACGGATGACATTCGTGGTTTAACGGGTGGTTATTCCGGTGGAACCGCAACTGGTCCGGACGGATTTACATTTGACTACACTGACCCTGCGTTTGGATTCCCTGCTACTGATTGGGTGTATCTGCGTATTCCATTGGATGATCAGGGCACATACGATGTATTTTATAACGATGTCACCAGTGGTGCTTTGACCTATGGCTGGTGGGATCACTCAAAAGAGGTGCTGGCTCGTTTAATTATTTGCGATTATGGGGGTGCAGGAACATTACCGGAAACCGGAACAGTAATTCGCTGGATTACAACTAAACCAATTACACTTGATGACATATTTACTTTCACCGCTCCTAAAGTTCTTGAAAGTAAAGACCTTGCGAGAGCCGCTGTCGAAAAAATCAACGTATTCCCCAATCCTTACTATGCCTTTAATCCACAGGCAACCAACCGTTTCGATCGGTTTGTCACATTCAACCATCTGCCCAAAAAAGCGACCATTCGCATTTTCGATCTGGGTGGAACGCAGGTACGTAAGCTGGAAAAGAACGATGATTCGCAGTTCCTGAAATGGGATCTGAAGAATGAGTCCGGTTTACCGGTTGCCAGTGGTATTTATATTGCACATATCGATATGCCTGATCTGGGTAAGACTAAGGTTTTAAAAGTCTTCATTATCCAGGCTGATCAGATTATCCAGTACTATTAATGGTTGGCTCTCATTAAAAAATGAGTTAAATGTGACGAACTTAAGTAAGGGAGTTAAAAATGAGAAAAAATAAATTCTTCATTGTAAGTTCATTTCTCCTGTTGATCCTTGCATTTGGCATTATGCCGTTGTTTGCAGGAGATGCAGACCGTGTCGGAACGGCGGCTGGTGTGCAGGTGCTGGTGCCTGTGGGCGCTCGTGACCTTGCCTTAGGCGGTTCCGATGTGGCGACAACCAGTGGATTAAACGCAATTTATTGGAATCCGGCAGGTTTCTCTATTATGCCTTCCCGCGCCCTGGCCCAATTCTCCACGATGAATATTTTTAATGATATTCGCGTGAATTATCTGGCTGTGGGCGTAGCTGCTGGCCGCTTCGGTTCTTTTGGTGTCAGCTTGAAAGCGTTTGACTTTGGTGATATTCCCCTGACCACTGTGGAAGACATGGACGGTGCGTCAGGACGGACTTTCTCTCCTACCTTTACCACCATGGGTGTAACCTATGCCCGGCGTCTTACAGACGCTATCCGCGTTGGTGTGACCGGGAAGGTAATCTACGAGAGTATCCCACGTGCCAGTGCCTCCGCCTTTGCAGTGGACATGGGAATCCAGTACGAAAACCTGGGGCATATTAATGGCCTGAGCATTGGTCTGGTCGTGAAAAACATCGGAACCAACATGAAATACAGCGGTTCCGGTCTGTTGAACCAGGCTCAAGAACAAAATTCCAGCTTCTACGATTTCCGCAGCCGCGAAGCCTCTTCCGATCAGTTGCCCTCTACTGTGGAACTGGGGCTTACCTATCGCCGCAATATCACCGAAACCAGTGATCTGGTACTGGCAGGTGTGTTCCAGAATAACAACTTCGATAACGACCGCTATAAATTCGGTCTGGAATATGTATTCAATGACCTGATTGCTCTGCGCGGTGGTTATCAATTCAACCAGGGTGTGGAATTGGAAAATACGCTGTACGGATTGACCCTGGGTCTGGGATTACACCTGAAAGTTGGCGGTAGCAGTCTGTGGTTCGATTACACCTACAGGGATTCCCAGTACTTCAACGGAAACAACCTGTTCTCTTTCCAGGTCGGTTTCTAACATGAGGAACAGGCTGTAATGCTACATTTTAAGGTCGATGGTCGATTGTTCGATCATCGACCTTTTTTATGTTTTTACACTCATCCATTTAAAGAGCAAACAGTTCAAATTTTGTAGAAACAATCTGTTTGTTCTTTAAGTGGATGGAAGGGAACCAGACGATTATCCTGTAATATAAATGAAGTGATTAAAAACATGAGGGTTTTACCCATGATTTCTTCTAAGAAGATATCATTTTTTTGGTTTATAGTGAGTGTTCTTTTCACTTTTCAGATGGTGTTTGCCAGCAAGCCCAGAGTGCAATTAGCTATGGAATTTGGAAGATTCCGTTACGACAGCAGCTCGGTTTATCTGGAAATTTATTATACCGCTTCTGCCACAGGTATTGAGTACCAAAAAACAGAAAATGGCGAGGAAGCCACAACAACATTAAATTTTTCTTTGCTAAATGCCCAAAACGATTCAGTTCTGGCGTCAGATAACATTCTGATTCATTTCAACAAACCGGATACCATTACCAATGATGTGGCTCAGGCATCTATGGGAATAATTAAACTGGTGGTTCCCCCGGGAAAGTACAAACTCCGCCTGGCCAGTGTGAGCGATACACTGGCATACGATGTTCCCGTGGGTATTTTTGATGGCGACAAAATCACCTTGAGCGATCTGGAGTTGTGTTCGAATATCATCACCCACGTTCAGGATAAAAACGATCCCTATTACAAAAACACCATGAAGGTAATTCCCAATCCTACTTCAGTGTATGGAGTAAATTTCCCCCGCCTTTATTATTATATTGAAATGTACAATGTGGATAAAGGAAATGTTAAACCTGAAGACGAAATATTTATCCAGGTGGTTATTGCCGATACCGATGGCAATATTCGTTTAAAGAAGGAGTATAAACGGAATCACAAATATCGTTCTCTGGTAGAGCGGGGTGCTTTTAATGTAGGCCGCCTGGAGAATGGTTTATACACGCTTATTTTTGCGGTCACAGATTCCGCAAACAATGTTGCCATGTATCGGCGCAGGAATTTTTATATTTACAATCCCAATGTGGTTCTGGCTTCCGCCGACGAATCGGGAGAAACTTATGAACAGAGCGAATTCAGTACCATGTCCGAAAAGCAATTGGACCATATGTTTGATCAAGCCCGATATGTCGCCACGAATTCTGAAGTGAATGTGTACAAGGTGTTAAATTCGGTGGAGAGCAAACGGCAGTTCATGTTTAAATTCTGGAAGGAAAGAAATAAAGAAAACCCTGGGTGGAAAGATACTTATTACGAACGGGTAGCAAAAGCGAACGAATTGTTTTCGGTAAGCAACATTCCCGGCTGGCGCACCGATATGGGACGGGTGTACATTTTGTACGGGCCGCCAGATCAGCGAGAACGCCACCCCTTCC
>JALXCH010000046.1 GCA_026991005.1 Calditrichia bacterium
CGGGATGCCCGGCTGATGGCGGAATATTTCGAGAAAGTGCTGGGACTTAAAAAAGGCAATATCTTCCTCCTGCTGGATGCTACCAAAGCGGATTTCGACCGCTTCTTTGGCATCGCCGGAAATCCCAGAGGAAAATTGTATAATCTGGTAAAATCCCGCAACTCGGATGTGTTCATTTATTACGCCGGACACGGTGCACCGGATACCCGAACCAACAACGCCTATTTTGTCCCGGTGGATTGCGATCCCAACTATGTGGAAAATACCGGCTATCCGCTGGATCTGTTTTACAGCAATCTGGCAAACCTGCCCGTCCGCAACCTGATTGTGTTCATTGACGCCTGTTTTAGTGGGAGTGGGGTGCTGAAAAACATCAGTCCCTTAATTGTCGTGTCCAGAGCGACGGATGTGTTGAACAATCGGAAGAACGTGGCGGTGTTTACTTCCAGCAAAGGCTCCCAGGTCTCTGCCTGGTATCCCGAAAAGAAACACAGCCTGTTTACCTATTTCGTGGCGAAAGGGCTCTCCCAATTTCAGGCGGATTTAGATGGGGACGGAAAAATCACCGTGGAGGAGCTGTTTCAGTTCGTTAGCAACGATTCCGAAGGGGTGCCCTATTATGCCCGTTATTTGCACAACGTGGAGCAAACACCGGTTCTTCTGGGGAAAAATACTGATTATGTGTTAACAAAAAGGAAGTAATAACGATGAAAAGATGGTTACTAAGTATTCTGGTTGGAATTTGGGTCTTCGGAATTTTTTCGGTGGGAGCGCAGGATTGGATAAAGGGGGAAGGATTCTGTCCGGCTGCCGGGCGCACCCCGAAGGAGGCGCTGGAAGAAGCCATCCAGTCTGCCCTGCGGGATGCCATTATGAAACATTGCGGTGCGGATATCCTGAGTGAAACGGTGGTGAACAATTTTATGCTGGGTGCCGACGTCATCGAAAATATTACCAGCGGCCATGTGGTGGAATACCAGATTGTCAAACAATGGGAAGAAAATCCCGACCCCCAGCACAATCCTCTGAACAACATCTTCAAAGTGGAATTAAAGGCGCAGGTGGTGTGCGATACTTCCGCCCGGGATCCGCTGTTTACCCTGAAGGCTTGGTTGAATAAAACAAATTTGCGAGATGGCGAAGAGGTGCAACTGCAGGTGGTGCCCTCCCGGGATTGTTATTTAACCGTGTTGAATATTCTGCCGGACCAGAGCATCTATCAGCTTTACCCGTTGAAGAGCATGCCGCAGGAAAAAGTGGCTGCGGGAGAAACCTGGCACTTCCCGCTTACTCTGGTCGCTCAATGCCCGCCGAACAGGGATAAGGTTACCGAGAGTCTTTACATCATTGCCACCCGGGAGCCGGTGCAACTGGTTTCCTCCGTTACAGCCCGGGAAATGCACTGGGAGGGCGATTTTGCAGTGTGGGAAACTCCCCGCACCTGCTGGAAAACCGTGGTGCAAAATCTCATTCAAATTCCCCGAAAATTACGAACCAGCACTGTGCTCACGTTTACCATTCACAAAAAATAAAGGGAGAGGAAAGAAGATGGCGTTTATTCAGTGTCCCAACGGTCATATTTTCGATAACAGCAAATACAAGGAGTGCCCCTTTTGCGCCGAAGCTGAATCCGGAAGTAGCCACCCTCCCGATATTTCGGCACCGGAGGTCATGGAGTGGGAAGAGGACGCCCCCGAGGCACCCCCGCCCGCTGCAGAAGAGGTGGAGGAAGCCACCCCGGTGACACCTCCGGAAATAGAGGATTTTGGGGAGAAAACCGTGGCTCTGGAAGCGGAGAAAATTGCCCGGGAGGTAGGCGAAGCCGCCCCCGAACCGCGACGCTTGAGCGGTTTCCTGGTCACGTTTGGGTTGAACAAATTCGGTGATTATTTTCCGCTGTACCTGGGGAAAAACAACATCGGGCGGCGTCCGGATAACGATGTGGTGCTGAACGACCCTTCGGTAAGCGGCCACCATGCCATGATTCTCTTCCGCGGAAACCAGATTATTATCGAAGATAAATTGAGCGTAAACGGAACCTTTGTTAATCAGAGTAGCGAGTCCATCGATCGGGAAAATCTGAAGGATGGCGACATCATTCGCTTTGGAAAAGTGGTGTGCAAATTGCTGGTGGTGGGGGAAATTCCGGAATACGAGGATTAGAACGGCTTTCTGGCGGAACCCAAAGGGTGCGCCGATTTCCCGGCAGTAAAAGAAGAGTCTCGGTGCAACTCCATCGCTATCCATGAAGACAAAAGAGACAGGGCTATGGCAGAAGAAATTCGCGTGGTTACCCGCACCGACGTGGGGCGGGTCAGCAAACAAAATGAAGATTACGCAGCGGTGTTCCACTGGCAGCAGTGGACGCTACTGGTATTGTGCGATGGGATGGGAGGAGTGAAAGGGGGGCAGATTGCCAGTCGGTTGGCGGTGGAAACCATTGTGGAGTATTTTAAGCGGGGAATTGAGGAACCGGAAACGTTTTTCCGGGAGGCGGTGGCGTTGGCCAACAGGGTGGTGCGCAAACGGGCGGAGCAGCAACCGGAACTGGCGGGAATGGGCACCACGGCGGTCATGCTCCTCCACGATGGAGAAAAAGCGTACCATGCCCACGTGGGGGACAGCCGATTGTATTTGTACCGCG
>JALXCH010000047.1 GCA_026991005.1 Calditrichia bacterium
CCCCATAATTGAGAGGCAGCAATAAAGTGAATTCTTCTGATTCTCCTGGCGCTATTTCTCCCCCTGATGGATATTTTTCCCGTTCCCCTTTAGCCAGAATAAATTTCTGGTTTTCCTGCCTGGTAAACAACAAAAACTCGTCGGTCGCATAATCATAAAAAATAGGTTTGTCGCTGGTGTTTACCACTTTCAATTGCAGGAAATCCATGTAAACTTCGGCGTAGGCGTACACCTTGGGATTCATGTGGATATTGCTTTGATAGCGGGCACCTTCTTGCGGGGAATAGGAGACAATTCTAAAATCGTTCATTTCAGCCGGATTCATCTCAATGCCGAAAAAATCATCCAGAACTCTGGGGGAGCAGGAAAGAAACACCATTCCGCCTACAATAAATAATAAATTGCGCCACCAGCCTTTTTTCATAAAATTCCCTTTTTACACGCTGCTAATATAAATATCAGGGTTCCACATATCAAAATAAAAATCACAATCATTCGGTAAAGAATATCCACCTGAGGGAGGTTTACTCTGAATATTCCCGGAGCGCAATTCAAGATATTCCAATAATTAAAAAACTTTTTCCCCGGCTATGATAATTCGATGGAAGCTATCGGCTTTTAAACAGGCACCACCAACCAGGGCTCCGTCGATATCCGGCTGAGCCAGCAATCCTTCGGCGTTTTCCGGCTTCACACTGCCGCCATAAAGAATCGACATGCGCTGCCCCACTTCTTCCTCAAACAGCGTTCCCAGAATATCCCGAATAAACGCATGCACTTCCTGCGCTTGCTCCGGTGTAGCTGTTTTGCCCGTACCAATAGCCCATACGGGTTCGTAAGCAATCACGATTTGCTTCAACTCATCGGAAGTAAATCCTTTTAATCCCCACTCTACCTGATTGAGCACGATATCTTTGGTTAAATTTTCTTCCCGCTCTTCCTGCTTCTCGCCCACACAAAGAATAACTTTCAATTTATTTTTCAATGCGATATGGATTTTGCGATTTACCGTATTTTCGTCTTCCTGGAAATACTGGCGGCGCTCGCTATGGCCAATAATAACCCATTTTGCCCCGGTACTTTTAATCATCTTCGCAGAAATTTCACCCGTGTAGGCACCTTCTTCTTCCCAGAACAGATTCTGAGCTCCCAGCAAAATGGAACTTCCTTTTAATTCTTCAGCCACTGGAGCCAGGGCAGTAAAGGGAGGGAAAATGACTACCTTGCTCTTGCGAGCCGGTTTCTTCTCCAGACGACTCCTCAACTGTTTTACCAACCGAACCGCCTCCGGATTGGTCTTGTGCATCTTCCAGTTTCCGGCAATAATTTTTTGACGCATGCATCACTCCTTTTGTTTTGCTCATCGGGCAGAATTTTTAAATCTCACAATATTGAATAAACAAAATAAAACGCAACAATACCAAACGGATAATCTGGTTTCTCATTATTTCTATTGTTGGGATTTTCTATTTTTCCGGCGAAACTTTGCAAAGAGAAAAACGGAGCACCCTAATGTTCAGGATGCTCCGTTGTAAATAATACCTTTTCACGGTTTATCCGTCAAAGCAGCCACTCCAGGGAGTTCTTTTCCTTCCAGAAATTCCAGGGACGCCCCTCCTCCGGTGGAGACATGGGTCAGTTTGCCGGTAAGTCCGAACTTTTTCACCGCAGCAGCGGAATCCCCTCCGCCAACCACGGTAATAGCACCTTTTTCAGTAATAACAGCCAGATGTTGTGCAATTTCCTCAGTTCCCCGGGCAAAAGCGGGAATTTCGAACACTCCCATGGGACCATTCCAGACCACTGTTTTTGCCTCGTTCAGGATGTTTTTAAATTCCTCGATTGTTTCTGGTCCGATATCCACACCCAGCCAATTCTCGGGAATATGATCCACATCCACCACTTGAGTTTTCGCCTCTGCATCAAACTTATCGGCTACCAGAACATCCCTGGGTAGAACCAATTTACAGGAACTGGTTTCGGCCTGTTGCAAAATTTCCCGTGCCATCTCAATGCGGTCTTCCTCCAGCAGCGATTTGCCGATTTCCTTCCCCTGAGCTTTGAAAAAGGTGAAAATCATTCCACCTCCCAGTAAAAGCACATCGGCTTTGTTCATCAGATTTTTAATCACATCAATTTTGCCAGAAATTTTTGCCCCGCCCAGCACGGTAACGAATGGCCGCTCGGGATTTTCCACTGCTTTGCCCAGATATTCCAGTTCTTTTTGCATCAGGTAACCGGCTGCACACTGGTCGATAAATTGGGTTACTCCCACTGTGGAAGCATGAGCCCGGTGGGCGGTCCCGAAAGCATCGTTCACATACAGG
Source organism: Calditrichia bacterium (assembly GCA_026991005.1). The sequence continues at coordinate 2,328 of JALXCH010000047.1, forward strand.
TCACAGCCCTGTGCTAACTGGCGGGCAAATTCGGGATCGTTCTTGGTTTCCCCTTCGTGGAAACGCAAATTTTCCAGCAACAATACTTCGCCTTCCCGCAGGCCCGCTTTCATCTGCTGAACCTCTTCCCCAATGCAGTCACTGGCAAATTTCACTTCCTGACCCAACAATTCCTGCAAACGGATGGCAACAGGTTTCAAACTCATGCTTTCCACCCGTTTCCCCTTAGGGCGTCCCAGGTGGGAGCAAAGTACCGCCCTCCCTCCCTCATCAATAATTTTTTTAATGGTGGGCAAAGCAGCTCGAATCCGAAAATCATCGGTAATATTCTGCTGCTCGTCCAGAGGTACATTGAAATCCACACGCACTAAAACGGTTTTTCCTTTCAGGTCCAGATCATCAATGGTTAATTTTGCCATGGAATGCCCCTCCAAATTTTTGGTTTACTCCCCTGCCCTGTTAAAGCAAAGGAGCACCTTTTCCCGAAAAAAATGTAAAAAGCGCCCTTCTACTTATCTGGTAGAAGGGCGTTTGGTATGGATTATAGAGATGCCATTTTTTTCAAGAGATCCACCGTGCGATTGGAGTAGCCCCATTCGTTATCGTACCAGGAAATCACCTTTACAAAGTTACCTTCCATCACCCGGGTGGACAAAGAATCGAAAATACTGCTGTGGTTGTTATCCACAATATCCGAAGAGACAATGGGATCCTCGCAATATTCCAGAATGCCTTTCAGCTCGTTTTCGGCTGCTTTTTTCATGGCAGCGTTAATCTCTTCCACCGTGACTTCTTTATTCAGTTCCGCCACCAGATCCACCAGCGAACCATCGGAAACAGGTACGCGCACGGCAATGCCATCCAATTTTCCTTTCAAATCGGGAATAACCAGTCCGGTGGCTTTCGCGGCACCGGTTGTGGTGGGAATGATGTTAGCCGCTGCAGCCCGGGCACGCCGCAAATCACTATGGGGTAGATCCAAAATGCGCTGGTCGTTGGTATAAGCATGAATAGTGGTCATCCAGCCCCGCTTGATACCAAAATTATCGTGCAGCACTTTGGCTACCGGCGCCAGACAGTTGGTGGTACAACTGGCATTGGAAACCACGGTGTGCTCCGGTTTCAGGGTATCGTCATTTACTCCCATCACCACCGTGTTGTCTAATTCTCCTTTGGCAGGTGCGGTAAGAATCACTTTTTTTGCCCCCGCTTCCAGATGAAGCGCCAGCTTCTCTCGTGTCCGGAATACTCCCGTACTTTCCACTACAATATCTATTCCCAATTCTTTCCAGGGCAATTTGGAAGGATCGCGCTCTGCGGTTACTTTTACCCGACGATCGCCCGCGACCAGATAGTCTCCGTCCTGATACACAGGAACCGGATACCGCCCATGAACCGAATCATATTTTAAAAGGTGCGCCAGCGTCTTAGCATCGGTTAAATCGTTAATTAATAACACTTCAACATCCTTGTCATCCTGCAATGCTTTGAACACCAACCGCCCAATACGACCGAATCCATTAATCGCAACTTTTACAGACATAGTAACCTCCTTTGTGTTTTTTTTCTATATGTTTGTGTTGATTTTATAGAGACAATGTTCGTATAATCCGATAAAACAATGGCTTTGCTAAACTTAAATTAACAAATAAAATTCAGTTATTGCAAGTGATTTTAAGTAACATTTGACCTAATGCAGAAGTGTCCCCCTTTCGCTCTATTCAAACAGATTCCGGGATCCTGGGGACGGGCATAGAGGGGGAAATAGGGGAAATAAGGGAAATAGGGTATATAAAGTAAATAGGGGAAATAAAGGAAGTATGGTAGATAGATGAAAAGGAAAGTTTGCCTGCTTCGGACTTTTTTCCTCTTTCCTCTTTTTTCTTTTTGCTATTTGTATTTTGGAATTTGAGATTTGAAATTTTGGATTTGGGATTTGGGATTTGAAATTTGGGATTTGGGATTTGGGATTTGGGATTTGAGATTTGGGATTTCATTAATGCTGGATTAAAAATTTGGGAATTTATTTTCCCCCGCTCCGCCGTTCCAGAAAGGTTTGCAGGATGTATTGGGCTGCCATTTGATCGATAATATTCCGATGCTTGGAGGGTTTTTTCCCCATCTGACGCAGGGTTTGCTGCGCCTGCCGGGTGGTTAGCCGTTCGTCCAGGAGTTCCAGCGGTACGGGCAGCCGGGCACGCAATTTTTCGGCAAACTGCCGTACCTCCCGGGTCTTTTCCGTGTCCTGCCCGGACATCCCCAGCGGTAACCCCAGAACCACTCCCGCCACTTCCTGTTCCAGAACTATCCGAACAATCTCGGCAATCGCTTCCTTCTGGCTGCGATAATGAATGGTCTTTAACGGCTGTGCCAAAAATCCGGTAGGATCGCTCAGTGCTACCCCAATCCGTTTTTCCCCATAATCCAATCCTAAATAACGCGCCATATTCCCACCTTTTTCCACTCAACGGATGTTTGCCGTTCTGCCTTCCCGACCTTTTCCTTCTTTTTCACTTTCCAGCTCCCGGGGAACTCTCCGAGAAAAAAAATGCCGCAATCGGTTTGCGCACCGATGCGGCAAATCTGGATGTATTCAAAATTCATGGAAATGCATGAACGTTTACTTGCTCTCTTTTTTCTCCAGAGGTTGTTTTAGAACATCTTTAAGCAATTTCCCCGGTTTAAAATGGGTTTTGCGGCGGGCAGGGACGTAAATAATTTCGCCCGTCCGGGGATTGCGGGCTTTGGGTTTGGGCTTGGTCTCTTTCACCTCGAAAACACCAAAATCCCGGATTTCGATGCGGATTTCCGGATCGGCCTCGCTTAAAATCTCCCGCAACGCTTCAAAAACAGCATTCACAAATTCCTCGGTAACGTAAATCTTTTGCCCTAATTTTCTGGCAACGCGTTTGGCGACTTCTTTTTTAGTCACAGTATTCATTCGTTACCCCTTTTGCGTCATTCCTCAATTAAGCTGTTATTTTTCTATAATTTAATTGCTTCATCTATAATTTGCAAGAAAAAAATTGTAAATTTAAAATTATTAATTAGTAAGGGCATTGAATAAAAAAATTCTCGTGCGCCGACGGCATGTTGCCCCGGCAATGGGATCGCGTACCACAATTTCCAGCGTGTACTTCCCGGCAGGTAAATTTGCCAGATTAAACGATTGGATGACAAAATCGTTGGGACGCCGTGCGTCATATTCATTCACTACGGCAATCCGATGCTGACGCCGCCGCAACCAGCCCAACAACCCTCCGGGAGGCACTTTCGCTAAACGGTTCTCCACCTGGTAATGAAATTCTCCCCGGGCATCGGGCGCCAGATGGTACACTTCAAAATAAATAAAAAGAGTATCCGCCCGAGAGAACTGCCTATCTAACGCCGGGAAAATCCGCATCTGATGCCGTACCAGAGCACCCGGTTCACTCGCCGGTTCAACATGGCGTGCCACTACAATATCCGAAATAGCCAGCGCATCTTCCGTAAACGTGGGAGCGGTGAGGGTATCGCGCTGGCAGAAACTGGCATCGCGGGTGGTGTTGAGGAGCTCGAAGGAATAGTGCAGCAGCTGCTTCCCCTTTGCCTGTTCAGGAACTGCCACCCGGGGTAATGCCTGAAAATAATAGTGCCCTTCCCTCCAACTGCGGGGCAAGGGAAATGGAATCACAAAAGAATCCTGGACGGAATAAAAGGGAACACCGGTGCTGTCCGTAAAAAACAACCCCGCCCGAAAATACCAGGGCTCGGGACTGGCCTCATCCTCGATAAAAATGCGAAATGGTACCCAGAGGTATCCCCCGAGCGAATCCCGAAACGCGTACATTCCATATTGGGCGGTTAACTTCCCCCCGCTGCGTTGGAAATCGAAGCGGTCTGGCAGGGTGGCAAACACATCCCGCGCCACCAGATTGTAATCCACCAGCGTACGTTCTTTAAAAACCGATTTGCTCTGGGGCATGGGCTGAGTGAAACGAAACTCCCCATTCCAGAACTCATCGGAAAAAGAGAGCTGGAAATCCGGATACACCCAGATTTGCTGCGGCGGATAAATAGCACTCCACTCCATGGATTTTCCGTATTCCACAATGTAGAGGGGACGACCATAGCGGATATAAGTGCGTCCCCGGTCGGTTTGCCAGCCCTGAATGTGCAGCGCCGGTACGCTAAACCGCATCTGGGCGTACGCCACCCGACTGATATGCTCCAGCAGGCGTTCGTTCTCCGGTGTAAGAAACAGTGGATCCTTCTTTTTCCAGAAGCGTTCCGTGGTATCCGGAAGCGCCGGTGGATTTTTCGAGGCGGGATTCAACAGAGCCGGATTGAGAAAGAGCTGGCGTTCTTCTTCCGGCATGAGCTCCTGCGCCCGATTAAAATAGCGGCGGGCGCGCCCATAGTCCCGCAAAGCATGGTAAGCCAATCCCAGATACAAATTAAAATCCCGGGAATCCGGGTAGCGCTTCACCATCTTTCGAAACAAATCCACCATTTTCTGGTAATCTTCTGCTTCGTAGTACAAATTCCCCAGCAGAACGGGTGCTTCCTGGTTGGTGGAATCCAGTTGTAAGGCATGGCGGAGGTAGTTTACCGCCATATCGTAATCGTCGATGGCATATTCCCGAAAGGAAAGCGGGATTTCGGTATCGGTATATCGGTAGTAGTAGCGCAGCATTTCCTGAAGATGAATTCTTCCCAGCGCCACCAGCGCCGGTACAAAATCGGGATTCATCTCCAGCACCTTCTCGTACCGGCGTTTCGCTATCCCGGTGAATCCCTGAGCTCGATACAATTCCGCCCACACAAAATGGTAAAAAAGATTGTTTTTGGCAGAAGGGTGAATCTGCTCCAGGATTTCCCGTGCCCGAAAGCGGTTTTCCATTCCTCCCCGACAAATAAGCAGGTAAGCCCGAAGGGTATGTAACCGGGCATCCCGGGGATAGCGCTGAAGCAGAGAGTCCAGTTCAGGGCGAAGGTGTAAGGTGTCCCGCTGTAAACACCATTCCTGCATCTGCTGTAAAAGTAACGAATCGGGAAGCTGGTTGGTGGGGAGGGAATCTTGTGCCAGACCGGAGACGTGCCCGGCAACAACGCCAAGCAACAGGCTTATGGTAAGCAGCCATCTCATGGAAAATATACCGGTTTGTTTCTCACCGGTGGTATGGGTCTAACACAGGTAGAAGCGCCCCTTGATGAGGCTCCGGGCGCCGCACTCCCCGATTATTTATTCTATGGTTTCTCCTGCCCGGAGGTTCCAGAAGACGCAATCCGTTTCTGGCAGCTACCTTCATTTTTTAGGAGTTACCATCTCCTTCAACTCATTCAGTTTCAACAGTGCCTGCAGGGGCGTCATATTTTCGATTTCCACTTTTTGCAGGGCTTCTTCCACAGGGGATTTCTGCATCAAATCGAAGAGGCTAAGCTGGTTGCGATCCACCGCTGTTCCGGAACGGCGACGGGCAATTTTGGGAACCCGGTTTGGCGATACTTCAGACATTTCCAGATTTTTCAACACTTCCCGGGCGCGCTCCACCACCTCCCGCGGCAGTCCCGCCATCTGAGCCACATGCACACCGTAACTGTTGTCCATCCCGCCCGGTTCAATTTTGCGCAAAAATACCACCGTATCTTCCAGCTCCTTAACCCTCACCCGGTAATTTTTGATGCGCGGGTAGAGGTTGGCCAGTTCTGTCAGTTCGTGGTAATGGGTGGCAAACAGGGTTTTTGCCGCCACTTTTTTGTTATTGTGAAGATACTCCGTTACCGCCCAGGCGATGGAGAGGCCATCGAAGGTGGAGGTACCGCGACCGATTTCATCCAGAATAATCAGGCTGCGCGGCGTGGCGTTATTCAGGATGTTGGCAGTTTCCAGCATTTCCACCATAAAGGTGCTTTCGCCGAAAGCCAGATTATCTGATGCACCCACCCGGGTGAAGATGCGATCCAGTACCCCGATTTGGGCCTCGCTGGCGGGGACAAAACTACCGATTTGTGCCAGCAGGCAGATGAGACCCACCTGCCGTAAATAGGTGGATTTTCCGCTCATATTGGGGCCGGTAAGGATGATAATCTGAGTATGTTCGTTGTCCAGTTCGGTATCGTTTTCGATAAAGGGCTCGTCGGGAGGAAGCAGTTGTTCCACCACGGGGTGGCGCCCGTCTTTAATGTAAATTCGGGTGGAATCGTCCACTACCGGTTTAACGTACCGATTGCGCCGTGCCACCTCTGCCAGCGCTGCCAGCACGTCAATTTCGGCAATCAACCCGGCGTTGTGGCGAATCCCCTCTCCGTAACTGCCGACCTCCTGGCGAATCTGCTGAAAAAGCTCGTACTCCAGACTGGCAATCTTTTCCTCAGCACCCAGAATTTTGTCTTCATACTCTTTTAGCTCGGGAGTGATGTATCGCTCGGCATTCACCAGGGTTTGCTTGCGAATGAAATATTCCGGTACTTTGTCCTTATGGGCATTGGTGACTTCGAAATAGTACCCGAACACCTTGTTGTAGCCCAG
>JALXCH010000048.1 GCA_026991005.1 Calditrichia bacterium
GAACTAACTATTCATTTTATCAAAAACAAAGGTTTAGTTAATATTTTAACTTAGTTTAACAATTGGACTATTATTAATTTAAGGATAATCATGAGTTATCTAGATGAAGTGATTGAGAAATTAAAATTACAATATCCTTACTTATCGTCAGAATTTGGAATTAAAAGGATAGGTATATTTGGGTCGGTTGCCAAACAAGCAGAAAGAGAGGAAAGTGATATTGATTTATTTGTAGAGTTTGATAGGCCCATTGGTCTTAAATTTATAAGTTTAGCTGAGTATCTGGAAAAAATATTAGGCAGAAAAGTTGATATTTTAACAAAAGATGGGATTCGAAATATCAGAGTTAAAAGAGTATCGACAGATATTGAAAAGGTCATAATTTATGTCTAAACGTTCGGACATAGATTTATTAGAAGATATTTTAATATGTATGGAGAAAATCCAAACATATGTTGCATATTTATCATATGATCAATTTAAAGATGATGCTAAAACGCAAGATGCAATTATTAGAAATATTGAAGTAATTGGAGAGGCTGTCAAGCAATTATCTGATGTTATGAAGGCAAAATATCCTGGTATCCCATGGAAAGAAATAGCTGGAACAAGAGATCGTCTTATTCACGATTATTTTGGTGTAAATATAGATATAATATGGGAAATCGCAACAATAGATATTCCCAAACTAAAATTGGATATTGAAGAGATTAAAAATAAAATTATTAACCAATAAAACAGGTTTATTTAATCATTAATTTACTACGTTCCATAGTAATAAGTAAGCTTTAGCGTTATTTTACCCGACGGAAAAAATAGATTCTTATTCAAATACTATAGCGGAAAAATCTTGCTGATTTAACATGAAATATTTAAATTGAAACTGTGCTATTTAGAAAAAGAAATAAATGGATGTTCCTCCTGACTTTGGCGCCAGGAAAGGTTGGTCGAGTTAAATAAAAATGTTACTGTTGTCTACGTAAAGGCGGGTGATAGAATTTCCGCAAATTACGTTCGAAGAAAAAATGAGCACTCGCCGCGTCTGGGGAGCGCACAAAAAGAATTTCGCAGCTTCCAAAAATAACAATTCACTCAATCGGAATCGGCACATCTTTGTCCCGCTCCGGTTTGTTTTGGGTGTTATTGCAACGTTTTAATCGAACATCGTGAAATTCTCTCAAAGTTTTCATTGCACTGAAAGAAATTGATTATTATTATAATTTTAGTAAACTTAAAAAAGTTTTATTTGTAAGAATTATTGATTGAGGTGTTGAGATGAGCCAAATTGTTATAGAGACAAAAGTAATCAATGGTAAGTTAAGATTACAAAATATTCCTCTAAAAGATGATATTGAAGTAAAAGTTATTATAATTCCAAAGGCCAATTTATCAAAGATGTCTTTTCAAAAAACGCAGCGTCTAACAAAATCGATTGCAGGGAATCTTTCTGATGATATTGTTTTGGAAAGAAGCGAGAGATGAACGTATTTTTAGACACTAGTGTTCTTGTAAAATTGTATCATCATGAAGAAGGAACCGACAATTTATGGAATTTTCTAACAAGCCATTCAACGAATTTATTCTTGACCATTTCCGATTTAACTCTGATAGAATTTCGTTCGGCTTTTTTAAAACGAGTAAGAATGCAAGAAATCAAGCTCGAAATGGTAACGCAGGTGTTTGCTAATTTTGAACAAGACATCGAATTGATGAATATCGTTGAAATTGACAAATGGATTAAAAATCGTGCCATTGAGTTATTAGATGAACATGCTGCAATCAGAAATATTAGAACTCTAGATTCGCTTCAACTTTCTTCTGCAATTATCTCAAATGAGAGTTTTGCAATTGATTATTTTGTAACCAGAGACTGTTTCATTTTTTGTGTAAATGCATGATTAAAGATTTAGATTTAGCCTGCCTTCGAAAGCAATGGCCAATTGGCTAATGATCTTACTCCAATCTCTAATTGTACTTGTCCATTTTTTTGATATATCAAGATAAGCTAAGAAGAGCATTTTTACAACAGCCTTATCATTTGGGAAAATAGTTTTAGATCCCGAGTTTGACAGTTGTTTTTTAATAAATTACTGTTTATACTGTAATTAGCTTTGAACAAAAATTGTAATGTTGTCACTACAAACTCAAAATTGTGGGCTTTTTGGCTCCTATGGCTTGAAAAATTGTTAGTTGTTCAGCATGTACTTTGGTCAACCCCCGACGGTTTCGTCCCTTGTTTTCCCATTCTACCACCTTAACTCGTCGCAACTTTTCCATAGCTCGCTCCCAGGTTATATTTAAACTAACCAGGCGTTTTTCAAACAATACCGCCATCTGAAAGGCAATGAAACAGACCATCACATGGGCACGAATTCGTTTCTCCGTCCAATGAAAATTAGGACGTAGCTTTAGGCTGTGCTTCAATTCATGAAAGCTATGCTCTACATAGCGCAAATCTTTGTAGCGCCGGACAATATCTTCATTGGAAGAGCTACGATCATTACTAATGACTAAAAACCAACCATCCCGCCGGGACTCGGCTTCTAACTCCCTGTCTAATTGCTCTATTTTTATCCCATCTTCGGTTAATTGCACCTTAATAAAACGCTTGAGATGTTTTCTGGCTAACACTTCCTTAA
>JALXCH010000049.1 GCA_026991005.1 Calditrichia bacterium
AGGGGGAATAGGGGGAATAGGGGGAATAAAGGGAATAGGTGTATTTGCTGAAGATCAAATGTATTGGTTTTGCTTTCGGGATGGTCCCGCCTAATACACTAACATCCCTGTTAGTTTGCGGGATTTAATCATCCTGATTTTCATCCCGACGAAATACGCAAACATCCCTGTTCACTCTCGGGATTGAATCTTCCAGGATTCAAAATTATCTGAGGAAGCCCTCTCTTTGTGACAGGATTCCGGGCGTAAATATGCAAAGAAATCCCAAATCCCAGAAGGCAAATTCCAATATTTTTTAACAGAGTTTCGCTCCGGGCAACCATTGTTCGAGCCGTTGCTCTCGTTTTAGATGTCAAAATGAATTTTGATGAACCGGATGAAACCAATCGCAACGCGACGTGAGGGTAAATATTGGAGAAAGACCTAAAGGGGGCAAACACAGGTAGCCCAGGGCGAAGCCCTGGGTAAGAGAAGTCACCAGAAAATTGGAGTTCTGTCCCAAAGAGATCCTGTGGAAAGGAGCAAAATATTTTTTAAATGTAAAATGAAGAATGTAAAATGAGGAGGAAGAAATCCCCGGGAGTTTCATCAAAAAATACCCGAATATTTTTCGTTGCGTACGTTGCGCCCGCTGCGGTTAAATTTTTGCATTTGGAAATTCAAAAATCTTAGCGCTCTTCGCGCTTCCGTTGCGCACTTTGCGGTTAAATAAAATCAATAGAAATTCTTCGCTTCGCTACCGCTCCGCTCAGAATGACACGGAGCGGTTTTGTTTTTTTGAAACTTGCAGCAGGCGGTGTGACGAAATTAACAATCGTGTGGCGGGGTACAAGACCACGGAGTGGCCGACAGAATTTAGCCCATGGCCTTCAGCCATGGGAATAGAAAATTTACACAATTTGTTCCACTCAAAGAATTTTATAAATAATAAAAATCCCCGATGGGAGCACCCGTCGGGGATTTTATGAAAAAGCGCCGGAAATGTGTAATCGTATTATTCTCCCTTCAACTTTTTAATTTCCTCCGTCAGGCGGGGGAGCACTTCCATCACATCACCTACAATGCCGTAATCCGCTACCTTAAAAATCGGTGCTTCCGGATCTTTGTTGATGGCTACAATATATTTGGAAGAAGACATTCCCGCCAGATGTTGAATGGCTCCGGAAATACCGCAGGCAATGTACAGACTGGGGGAAACGGTTTTCCCCGTTTGTCCCACCTGTTCGGCATGAGGACGCCAGCCAGCATCCACTGCGGCACGGGAGGCACCCATTGCCGCACCCAGCACATTGGCCAGATTCTCAATCAAATGCCAGTTCTCGGGACCTTTCATCCCGCGTCCTCCGGAAACGATGATATCTGCTTCGGTGACGTCCAGTTTACCACCGGATTCCGCCAGTACTTCCTCCACCACCGCTCGGGCTGCGGGAATCTGGGGCGAAAGCTGCACCGTTTCCACCTCGGTGGGCTTTTCCTGTGCCGGGAACACATTGGGACGTACCGTTGCCAGTTGAACCTCACTTTTCAACACAATATCGGAATGCAACTTTCCGGCAATAATGGGACGGGTGTAAACCACCTGGCCATCTTCCACCTTTAAACCGATGATGTCCTGAGCCAGTGCGCTGTTTAGATGTACGGCAACCCGGGGCATTACATCTTTTCCCGTAGCGGTAGCGCCCATGAAAATGTGAGAAGCACCAATCTCCCGGGCCGTATCTGCTATGATTCGCGCAAATACATCGGGACTATATTTCTCCAGCTCCGGGGCATCCACCACGTACGCCTTGCTGGCACCATATTGACCCGCTTCGCCAGCCAGATCGGCAATTCCCGAGCCCACAAATAAGGCACTTACCGAACTTCCCAGTTGTTCGGCCAGCATGTTCGCAGCACCGGTCGCTTCGAACGAAACTTTCTTTATTTGGTGATCACGAATTTCGTACACAACTAAAATTTCTGCCATGATGTATCCTCCTTTTCTCTTTTGCAATTTCGTTAAATGACTTTGGCTTCTTCATGAAGCAAACGCACCAATTCCGGGACGGCATCGGGACCTTCGCCCACAATCTTCCCGGGTTGCTTTTGCGGAGGATACTTCAGTTGTAACACATCAATGCGGGAGTCTTCCAGCGAGGTGTTTACTACCTCAATGGGAATTTTTTTCGCCTGCATAATGCCCTTCAGGGAACGATAGCGCGGTTCGTTCAATCCCTTCTGGGCGGAAATAACCGCCGGAAGTTTGAAAGAGAGCTTCTCTTTACCTCCTTCCACCTCCCGTTCCACGGTTACCTGACCATCGGAGATTTCCAGCTTTACCACCACGGTAGCGCAGGGCAGTTCCAGCAATTCGGCCACCATCTGGGGCACCTGAGCCATGTCATCGTCTATTGCCTGCTTGCCGAAAAGGATTAGATCGTAATTACCGGATTTAAGCACTTCCGCCAGAGCACGTGCCGTAACCAGCGGATCATGAATTGTGTCCGGTCCCTCGATGCGAATGGCCTTTTTAGCTCCCATAGCCAGGGCAGCACGAATGGTGGGTTCAATTTCTTTGGAACCCAGTGAAATAATCGTTACCTCGCCGCCGTTCTTCTCGGTCAGCTGTAAACCTTCCTCAATGGCAAATTCAT
>JALXCH010000050.1 GCA_026991005.1 Calditrichia bacterium
CCGGCCATGTACATTGGCGATACCACCAGCCATGGCTTGCACCATCTGGTGTACGAAATTGTGGATAACAGCATCGACGAAGCCATGGCGGGGTATTGCTCCCGCATCAAGGTCACCATTCATCAGGACGAGAGTATTACCGTGGAGGACAACGGTCGCGGTATTCCTGTAGATCAGCACAAGGAGCTGAAAAAATCGGCTCTGGAAGTCATTATGACCGTACTCCACGCCGGTGGAAAGTTTGACAAATCCACCTACAAAGTTTCGGGCGGGTTGCACGGTGTGGGTGCTTCCGTGGTGAATGCCCTTTCGGAATGGTGCGAGGTGGAAGTGTATCGGGATGGATTCGCTTACGCCCAGCGCTACGAGCGGGGAATCCCGGTAACTCCCGTGAAGAAAGTGCGCAAGGTAAATAAAACGGGAACAAAAACCACCTTTTTAGCCGATAAAGAAATTTTCAAGCGGGTGAAGTACAACTTCGACACGCTTTCCAATCGGTTGCGGGAGCTGGCTTTCCTGAACAAAGGATTGCGTATTATTCTGAAAGACGAGCGGGATGGTCGTGAGGAAGAGTACCACTACAAAGGCGGATTGACGGAATTCATTCGCTATCTGGATCAAAACCGCATTGCCCTCCACAAACCCATTTACATCAGTGGGGAAAAGGAGGGAGTGGAAGTGGAAGTGGCTTTCGAATACAACGATTCCTACACGGACAATATTTTCAGCTATTGCAACAACGTAAACACCATTGAAGGTGGTACCCATTTAAGCGGGTTTAAATCTGCCCTGACTCGTACCCTGAATAATTACGGTAACAAAAACAACCTGTTGAAGAATATTCAGTTGCAGGGAGAGGATGTGCGCGAAGGGCTCACCGCAGTGGTGAGCGTGAAGGTAAGTGAACCGCAGTTCGAAGGGCAGACGAAAACCAAGCTGGGCAATGGAGAAGTGAAGGGAATTGTGGAATCCATTGTAAACGAGCAGCTAGCGGAGTTTCTGGAGCAGAATCCTTCGGTGGGGAAGAAGATTATCGAGAAGAATATTCAGGCGGCACAGAGCCGGGAAGCGGCTCGGAAAGCCCGGGAGCTGACCCGGCGCAAGAACGCTCTGGAAAACACTTCCCTGCCCGGTAAACTTGCCGATTGCAGTATTAACGATCCCGCACAGTGCGAAATATATCTGGTGGAGGGCGATTCCGCCGGTGGCTCTGCTAAACAGGGCCGCGACCGACGCTTCCAGGCCATCCTTCCCCTGAAGGGAAAAATCCTGAATGTGGAAAAAGCGCGCTTGAATAAAATTCTCTCTAACGAAGAGATTAAAACCATCATTACCGCCATCGGTGCCGGAGTGGGAGACGATGGATTTGATTACGAAAAATTGCGCTATCATAAAATTATTATTATGACCGATGCCGATGTGGACGGTGCCCATATCCGTACTCTGCTGCTCACCTTTTTCTTCCGCTACATGCGCAAATTAATTGAATTGGGACACGTGTACATCGCACAACCACCGTTGTACCGCATCAAAGCCGGTCGGGATGAATTTTACGTGTACGACGATGACGAGAAGGAGGAAATCCTGAAGCGTTACAGCAAAAACGGGTCGGAATCGAAAATCACCATCCAGCGCTACAAAGGTCTGGGTGAAATGAATCCCGATCAGTTGTGGGAAACCACCATGAATCCCGAAAAACGTACCTTGTTGCGGGTAACCCTGGAGAATGCAGCGGAAGCAGACCACATCTTTAGCACCCTGATGGGTGATCAGGTGGAGCCACGGCGGCAGTTCATTGCTAAAAATGCCCGTTATGTGCGTAATCTGGATATTTAATGAGAACTATTGGTAATTGATTGTTGAGATTCGAGCATCTGGAATTTGGATTTTGAATTTTGGGATTTGTATTTTGGTTCTTTGGGATGTGATGGAAAATTTAATGATTCAAAATAAAAGGTAAGGAAATGGAATTACAAAGACAGCGCATTATTCCTACGAATATCGAAGAGGAGATGAAAGACTCCTATCTGGATTATTCCATGTCCGTGATTGTGGCGCGGGCATTACCCGATGTGCGGGACGGATTGAAACCGGTGCATCGTCGGGTGCTTTACGGAATGCACGAATTGGGACTTCAATACAATAAACCCTATAAAAAGAGTGCCCGTGTGGTGGGCGAAGTGCTGGGGAAATACCACCCCCATGGCGATTCCGCCGTGTACGATACCATTGTGCGTATGGTGCAGGATTTTTCCATGCGCTACCCGTTAATTGACGGGCAGGGTAATTTCGGTTCCATCGATGGGGATGCCCCGGCGGCGATGCGTTACACGGAAGTACGGTTGGCCAAGATTGCGGGCGAAATGTTGCGCGATCTGGACAAGGATACCGTAGATTGGCGCCCGAATTTCGACGAAACATTGAGGGAGCCCGTTGTATTGCCAACGGTTTTTCCCAATTTGCTGTGCAATGGGGGTGCCGGTATTGCCGTGGGGATGGCCACCAACATGCCACCGCACAATTTGAACGAAGTGGTGGATGCCATTGTGGCAACCATTGATAATCCGGAAATTGAACTGGAAGAGTTGATGCAGCACATTTCCGGGCCGGATTTCCCCACGGGCGG
>JALXCH010000051.1 GCA_026991005.1 Calditrichia bacterium
TGCTTTGCAGGGACGATTTACTCCCCAGATTGAAGATGTGCGAGCCTGTGCGGTTCCTGTATTACGCCATCGCATCATTACCAATTTCAATGCCGAAGCAGAAGGTGTAACCACTCTCCACATCATCAAACGCTTATTAGAAACCCTGGACAATCGGTAAAATAGAGTTAAAAATTTCCGTAGGGTTCTCTCTTTTTTTTACGTATAACAAGTATGTTGTACGTGAATGTTTAATTTGTAATTAATACTTTGTTGAAGCGTTTTTTCATGAAAATAGACATAAGAAAAGTCATTTTAATACTAACACAAAATCTATCTGAAATTATAAAACAAAACCGTTTAGCGCTTCCTGAGATACTTGATCCATCTATCTGTAATGGAAAAAATCAACCTGTGATTTAGTAAACTCAATCATTTAAGATGAAATTCTTTGTTTTTAGAACCATTAATTTTTGGAGGCCTTTATGAAGCGTGTTTTGATTGCGTTGTTTAGTGTTTTTTTACTTCACTCCCTGCTATTTGCTGCCGGACAGATTATTTCTCTGGAATCAGGTAACGACAATTCCCTGACCCTGAAAAACAGGAGTGCAACCGGGCTAACTCTGGAACTATCGTTAAATCAGATTGCTGCAACGGAATCGGAAACGCCCTGGGGAACATTTACCACTCTTCATTTACCCCATTTCGAAGGGCAGCGTCTGGAGATTGGCAAAGCATTTCTGCCGGAAGTTCACCAGCTTATTGATGTTCCTTACGGTGCCGAAGTCCAGGTGCGGGTAATTTCAGCCGAAAGTCAGGAAATCAATTTAACAGAATACGGATTCCAGCACCCCATTCTTCCCTATCAGGGACCCATCGAAAAAACCGAGAACGCCATTCAGCAACATACATTTCAGATGGATCAGGCATACTACCATTCCGTAACGTACGACGAACTTCCGCTGGCAACCTACCAGGAAGTGGGAAACCTTCGGGGGCATATCCTGGGACAGGTTCGCATCAATGCGGTGCAGTATTTACCCGCCCAGAACAAAGTGAGAATTTACACTCACGTGGTTGTTGAAGTCACGTTTCTCCACCCCAATTGGGCGGAGACCCGCGCGATTCACCAGAAATACCAATCCCCCTATTTCGACACCTTGCTCCGGGAATTCACCATCAACTTTGAATCCACTCGCAGCGATTTAACCCAATATCCGGTGAATTACCTGATCATCTACTACGACAGCTTTTATAACGAACTCCAGCAATTTATTGCCTGGAAGAAACAAAAAGGCTTTAACGTGAAAGCCGTGGCGATTTCTACCATCGGGAATAATTACAACGCCATTAAAAATTACATCCAGAATGAATACAACGGAGCCAATCCTCCCAGTTTTGTCGTGCTGGTGGGCGACAAAGAACAGATTGCCACCGGAAACGGCCAGACCGGCGGACACGTGACCGATCTCTATTACACCACCATGACTGCCGGGGATTTTGTACCGGACATTTACATTGGTCGTTTATCGGCGCAGGTTGTTCCCCAATTAACCGCTCAGCTGGATAAAATTCTTCCCTACGAGAAATACCAGTTGCCTAACACTGCATTTTTAAATCACGGCTGTTTTGTGGCTACCGACGATAGTTGGAATTATCAAATAGCAGAAGGAACTCATAATTATGTGATAGATACACATTTTATTCCCAATGGCTTACAATACGATAAGCTGTACGCCATCACCTACAATGCCACAGGTCAGCAGGTTATTAATGCAGTGAATGATGGTCGGTTTATATTGAATTATTCCGGTCACGGAAGCGAAACGTCCTGGGGCGGACCTTCCGTTTCCCAATCCATGGTTAACACTACAACAAATCAGGATAAATATCCTTTTGTTATTTCCAATGCCTGTATGACCGGTTCGTTTCAGGTTACCGAATGTTTTGGCGAGACCTGGGTTCGGAAAGCAAACGGCGGTGGTCTGGCTTTTACCGGCGCCAGCAATTCCACTTATTGGGATGAAGATGACGAATGGGAACGCCGGGCGTACGACGGGGTGTTCTGGGAAAACTACCACACTCTGGCTGCTTTCATCTTCCGCGGAAACTTAGGTGTGCTCAACGCCGGATATAATAGAGCCCATTATTATTTTGAGGTCTATCACCTGTTTGGCGATCCTTCTCTCATGCTATACTGGGGCGAACCCTCTGCGATGACAGCCAACTACGCTAACGTGGTATTCCTGGGCTCTCCTTCCTTCGACATTACCGTGGCAGGCGAAGATAGTGCATTGGTCTCTCTTTACATGGATGGACAGATTTACGGTACGGCTTTAACCGATGCTAACGGATACGCTCAGGTACAATTAAATCCTGTGCCGACCACACCGGGTACCATGGTTCTAACTGTAACAAAATTCAACCGCCAACCGCTTATCGATTCGCTTCAGGTGATTCCCGCATCGGGACCGTACCTCTACTGCATCCAGCCGGTAGTGGATGATGCTTCCGGGAACAATAACGGGATTCCCGAAGCCGGAGAAACCTTCTCCATGCAGTTCCTGCTCACCAACGTCGGAGTAGATGCGGCGCAGGATGTTCAGGCTTCTCTGAGTACCACGGATACCCTGGTGGAAATTCT
>JALXCH010000052.1 GCA_026991005.1 Calditrichia bacterium
ATTAGCTTGAATCGGAACGGCGAGGTTATCTACATCAATCCCAGCACTCGCAAAGTACTGAATAGTTTTAATTTATCTGAAAAAGACATTCAGTTCATTTTGCCCGATCATTTAAGCGAATTCCTGAAAAAATACCGGGACAAGAAGGAGCTGTATCTGGAACTGGAGAAGGAATTTCAGAATCGGGTGTTTCACTATCTAATTTACCGTCCCTCCTCGGAGGATTATTATTATCTTTACGGGAATGAAATTACCGAGCGAGTGGAGCTTCAGCGGCAGTTGTTGCAAACCGAGCGCATCCGTGCCATTGGCGAGATGGCTGCCGGAGTAGCCCACGATTTCAACAACCTGCTGGCAACGATTCTGGGACGTACCCAGTTGCTATTGTTAAAAACCGAAAATCCACAGATACAGAACGAACTGAAAGTCATCGAAAAAGCCGCCATCGACGGGGGACAAATTGTAAAACGCATGCAGGAGGTTACCCGGGAGCGGCGCGCTAAAAACTACGAGCCTCTGGATTTAAACGAACTCATTAAAGAAAGCATCATTCTAACCGCCAACAAGCTTAAAATTAGCACCCAGCTCAAAGGGTTCCCGGTACAGTTACGCACCGATTTTCAGGACAATCTCGTTGTGAAAGGAAATCCCGTCGAACTTAAGGAAGTGTTTACCAATCTTTTGCTTAACGCTTATGATGCCCTACCCAACGGCGGGGAAATTTACATCTCCACCCGCAAGACCGAAGATAATCAGGCTCAGGTAATTTTTAAAGATACCGGTATTGGAATGCCGGAAGAAGTGCGCCAGAAAATATTCAATCCCTTCTTTACCACCAAAGGAGACAAAGGTACGGGATTGGGTCTAAGCATTGCTTACCGCACCATTTCCTCCCACGGAGGCAATATTAATGTAGAGAGCGAAGTGGGTGTGGGGACTACCTTCACCATCATCCTGCCCCTCACCAGCGAGCAGGTTAAGAAAAAACGGGGACGCGAAAGCTTTAGTCAGGAGAAAATTGGAGAGGTTCATCTATTAATTGTGGACGATGAACCGGAATTGCTGGAAACCATGGCCGAAATTTTACGGTTGAAGTTTAAAACCGTAGAAATCGCACCTAACGGTCATGACGCATTGGCGAAAATTGAGGCACATAAATTTGATGTGATTCTTACCGACCTGGGGATGCCGGAAATGTCCGGTTGGGAGTTAGCCCGCCTGATTAAAAAGAAACTTCCTGATTCCCGGGTAATCCTGGTGACCGGATGGGGTGAACAGGCACGGGAGGAATTGAAACATCATCCCTACGTGGACGATGTGTTACCCAAACCGTACGAACTTAAAGACCTCATCCAGAAAATTTCGCGTTTCTATACCAATCAGCCCGTGCTGGAAAATGGGGTGTAAACTCCTTCCGCCAGAGAACATCTTATTATTCTCAAACATCAGAATTTTTCAAACAAGGTACTGGGCAACCCCATATCTCCCCTGCTCCGTTAAATATGAATCGCCTCTCCCAGCGCATCGCCTGCTGCTTCCATAATTGCTTCGCTGAGCGTGGGATGGGCATGAACCGTGTGCTGAAGTTCGTGGAAAGTGGTTTCCAGGGTTCGTGCAATTCCCAGTTCCGCAATAAGCTCGGTTGCTTCCGGGCCAATGATATGGGCACCCAGCAATTCACCGTATCGGGCGTCGAACACCAATTTCACCATGCCTTCCACCTCTCCAATGGCCCGGGCTTTACCACTGGCACGGAACGGGAAGCGCCCCACTTTAATCTCCAATCCCTTCTCTTTGGCCTGCTCTTCGGTAAGTCCTATGCTGGCCACCTGTGGCTGGCAATAAGTGCAACCGGGAATATTTCCGTAATCCAGCGGTCTGGGATTGGCCCCCCGTAGATGATCCACGGCAATAATCCCTTCGTGCGAGGCAACATGCGCCAGGTACGGCGCCCCAATCACATCCCCGATGGCATACACGTAAGGAACCGAGGTACGATAAAATTCATCCACCCGGATAGTGTTCTTTTCCACCTCAATATCCAGCTGCTCCAGCCCCACATTTTCCACATTTCCGACCACACCAATGGCAATTAGCGCCACATCGGCTTCCAGCTCCACATCTTTCCCTTTACGATTAAGCTTGATTTGAACCCCACCGGAAGAGCGCTGGATTTGCTCCACCCGGGCCCCCGTGTAAAGCTGAATCCCCTTCTTTTTAAATGCCCGTTCTAACTGGGAAGCAATTTCGGCATCCTCCAGTGGCAAAATATGGGGCATCATTTCGATTAATTGAACCTGGCTCCCGAAGGAATTGTAAAAATAGGCAAATTCCACACCGATTGCACCTGCACCAATAATGGCCAGACGCTTCGGCGGTTCCTGCAACAGCATTGCTTCTCTGCTGGAAATAATCTGTTTCCCGTCGAATTCCACTCCCGGAAAGCTGCGGGCACGCCCACCCGTGGCAATGATGATGTACTCCGCACGGATGGTGCGTAACACCTTGCCATCATCATCCGTTACGGTAACCAAATGCTCTCCCCCAATGCGTCCCCACCCCTGGATGTGTTCAATTTTATTTTTTTTGAAAAGATACGCCACACCCCGGGAGTTGATATCTGCTACGTCCCGGCTCCGTTTAATGATGGCGGGAAAATCAAAATCGGCCTGGGAGATGTTCAGCCCGAACTCCTTTGCTCGCTTTACCTGATTCCAGACTTCGGCACTGCGAAGCAACGCTTTGGTGGGAATGCACCCCCAGTTCAGACACACGCCCCCCAATTCTCGCGCTTCCACCACTGCAGTTTTCAATCCCTTCTGCGCCGCTCGAATCGCCGCAACATATCCGCCCGGCCCACTACCAATAACCACCAGATTATAATCGTATGTTGTATTTGCCATGGTTCATCCTCTTTTTACTTTTTCCACAAACTTCTTCGGCTGTAATGCTGATTCATTTTCACTGGAAGGTCTCTTTTAATTAAAAACTCTCCAGATCGGTACGATGAGCACACCCAAGCCCGGCTCCATGCCAGAAACGGATTTCTTCTTCACCCAGCCGATAACAAAAATAGGCTTCTTCCCCGTTATCGCGCACGGTGGGGAAATCCACAAAGCCTTCTTCGATATTGGTTACTACCAATCCTTCGTTCTTCAACATTTCGAGCAGTTCCACCACCCTCCGGGCTTCCCGGGTACTTCCCGAGCGCTGCACCTCACCGGTTCCACCAAAATAGGGCAAATCGTACAAATTGTACCCCATCTGGAATAAATATGTGGCCAGACTGGCCATTTCTTCAATAATAACTCGATTTTTTTGCAGGGTTAATTGTGCTTCGTGAAGGGTAAAATATTTGCGGGGGCTCATATCTCCATTCATAAATAAAATTGCCTTAATTGTTGCAACAACGTTTCCATTTCTTCAACTTTGTTCCGATCTTCCTTATACGATGAATAAACCAGTTTAATGTTACGCATCAATCGCAAAACGATTTGAAAATCTGTGGTGCCCCGCAGAATGGCTACGGGATTGATGACATTGGCGCTATTCAAATAGGCCAGGCACTCTTTGCGGGTGTAAATCTTTCCTCCGTAAAACGGATCGCAGAACACCTCGTCGGTACCGTTATCGAACTTAACGATAAAATGAGCTGGCATGGGGACTCCCAGAATGGGAATTCCCATTCTGCGGGCAATCAGGATATAGAGAATAGAGAGGGATATGGGAATCCCCTTTTTCGTTTCCAGCACCCGATCAATAAAGTTGTTATCGGGATTGTAGTAATCCCGACTGTTCCCCCGAAAACGATATTTTTTAAACAGATAATAATTGATGTGATCCAGAAATGCCAGCGGATGCCCGGCAAAAGGCATATGAGCGTGAATCTCCTCGGCCATTCGATCCAGCCGATGCTGAATGGCGGGAATGTCCACCTCCGGATTGTTCCAGTAGGCCAGAATCATTACCGCCTTTTCCAGATCGATGTCCTCCAGGTGATGTTCCAGCATTTGCTGAAACGCCGCCTGTACCAGTTCGAAATGCAAATCCTTGTACTTTTTCTTCAATAGCGTACGCTGTTCTCTGGGAACCTGCAATAAATAGAAGCTCTTCTTAAGAATTAATTCCTGGGCGTTCTTAAGAAAAGAACTGCGTAAAATTTTTTGAATTTCCGGACTTTCGTCATCCAGAAGTTTAAACAGATACTGAATTTTGGTGTTTGTCTCTAACAAAATATCCCCCGTGTTACCTACCAGAGAAAATTTAATACCGGATAGGACTAAATCCCAATAAAAAAATAACTTGGGTGTTTCGAAGCAGAATTGATTTACGGCAAAAAACCGGTTTTTATTTTCCGGAAGCGCAATGATGCAAAAAAATGTCCCGGAGTTTTCTCCGGGACTATGTGCAGGGTAAAGAATTTTAGTTATAGTGCTGGCGGCGGGATTTGAACCCGCACGGGCGTCTCGCCCACTGCCCCCTCAAGACAGCGTGTCTGCCGATTCCACCACGCCAGCATCCGTTTATTTTTGCGGTGTTTGCGTCGGTTGCGTTTGCTGGGGATTCATCGGTGCCACCGGAAGCGGTGCCGCCTGTTGCTGCTGTTGCTCTTTCTGCATCTCCCGTTGAATCACGCTTTGCCGGGCACCTTCCGACGGGCGTCCTACCCAGCCAATAATTAAACACAAAAGTAAATATAAAGTTGCCAGAATTGTGGTCGCTTTTTGTAAAAACGATGCCGCGCTGCGGGGACCTAAAACGCCGCTACTTCCCAATCCACCAAACGAAGCCGCTAACCCGCCACCTTTGGAAGACTGCATCAGAATCGTAATGGTCATTAAAATGGCTACCAGCACAAACAGAAAAATCAGAATCGTGTACATTCGGTTATTTCCTCCAGAAAATCAATTTTAGCGTGCAAATATATACTGTACCGGATGCTATTTCAAGTTGTTTTTAAATTGAGAATCCGACCGGCCAATTTTTTGGATTGGTACATTCTTCCGAGGTAACAATTGTTTAATTCATTCTCTGAAGTCACACGTCAAGTCTGGAAACAAAATAGATGGACTAAATTGGCAGGACCATCTGAAACAGAAAATTCCATTTACAAAATGACAAAAACACTTGACACCTGAGGAGAAAGGTATTATATTTTTGCCGCTTTTGCGAGAGTAGCTCAGTTGGTAGAGCATAACCTTGCCAAGGTTAGGGTCGCGGGTTCGAGTCCCGTCTCTCGCTCAAAGAAGAAGGTACTTGTGGTGAGCAAGTGCCTTTCTTTTTACATGGGTTGCCCGGGTGGCGGAATTGGTAGACGCCAGGGACTTAAAATCCCTTGGTCCGTTTGGACCGTGCCGGTTCGAGTCCGGCCCCGGGTACAAAAAACACCGCCTTGCCAGGCGATGTTTTTATTTTATCCTGCCTTGATAACCCGCTCCGTTGTTTAGCCAACACCTTAAACGAATGGTTATTTTATTTAGAAAATTGGCCAAAACCCATAAATAAAAAAGAGAAAATGTGGTTCAATTTTCAAATTGATTAAATTAGACCACTCAGCTATGAGTAAGTATTTGTAAGTAATGGCCGCATTTCTTAAATTTAGTATCATTATATAAATTTTTATTACCAGATAGACGAAAGGCACACCAGAGGTGTTTGCTTTAAGAACAAACATTCAGGGGAACAGGAATGGATGAAGAGATTATTCCCAAACATGGCGGTTACCGGAAACTAAAAACGTTTCAGTTGGGCCAGCTTATTTACGATTTAACCGTACGTTTCTGTAACCGCTACATCGATCGGCGTAGCCGCACCCATGACCAGATGGTGCAGGCAGCACGCTCGGGGGTGCAAAACATTGCCGAAGGCAGCCAGGCCAGCGGCACCTCCAAAAAGATGGAAATGAAATTAACCAACGTAGCCCGCGCTAGCCTGGAAGAACTGCGGCTGGATTATGAAGATTTTTTAAGGCAAAGAGGGTTGGAGCAGTGGGAACCAAACCACCCAGCATTAAAAAGATTTAAAGCACGACGCTGTTCTACTCTGGAGGAAATTAGAGACTGGATTAATGATGAAAGAGAACATTGGTTAGAAAGGACTAACACTGACAAACACAGAAACGCAGCGTCCGTGTCTGTCAGTGGGGGTCAAACTGGAAAAATTCCTTCTTCGGCACAGTTGGCTGCAAATGCAGCTCTTTCTTTACTTAACATTTGTTGTTACCTTTTAGACCGCCAATTAGCTGCCCAGGCGGAGGTGTTTAAAAGGGAAGGTGGTTTTACGGAACGATTGTACAGAATAAGAAAAAATTATAGAAAGAACCAAAAATAGGGTACCCACTGCCACCGAATGTTGCCTATCAGGAATTTATTGGTACTGTTTTTTTTTACAGGTTTTTAATAGACAGTCTTTATGCTCCTGGCAATTCTGATATTGCCTGAACCCGATTTTATTTCTTTAAAAAATCAACTTGAAAAACAATATTCCCCCATTCATTTTTTCCATTGCATTATTCCGATTTAATAATTAGTTTTTTTAGGCACAAAAACCAAAACGCACATGCATTTCTTTTTTGAAAACAATTTTTGCAATCCATAAAAAAAGAGAGGTGTTTTATGGCAAAATCATACCGTATTTCCACAGCATTCCTTGTGATGATTATCGCATTGTTATTCGTAATATGGGGGGCTTCCCAAGGAATTGCACAAAATCCCACCCAGCGTAACCCGGTTCTGGAATATGCCACCGGGACCTGGTGCGGATGGTGCCCGCAGGGACACGCCATTATTCAGAACGATATCCTCCCCAATATTCCCAATGCCATCATCATCGGTTACCATGGACCAGCAAACGGAAGCGATCCTTTCTCTTTCTTCCCGGGGAATCAAATCATTTCGCAACTGGGTTTTTCGGCTTATCCCACCGGAATAGTGGATCGGGTAAGCGGCATTATTTCCCGGAGTGCCTGGTATAGCACCATGTTAAACCGCAACAGTGTCCCCGCTACGGTGAAAATCGAAATGAATTACAACTTCGACCGAGCCACCCGCACCTTCCACGGGGCGTTCAATTTCACTGCGCTGCAAAATCTTTCCGGACAGTTCAAATACAATGTGATTCTTCTGGAAAGCGGTATGGTCTGGAATCAGGCCAATGGCGGACCGAATTATGTCCATCGTCATGTGACCCGTGCCATGATGAACGGTTCGCTGGGCACCGAAATCGTTAATGGCACCTGGACGCAGGGGCAAACGTTTTCCGACACGCTTACCTACACCGTTCCGGTGCCAGGTGGTCCCGGGCCGGATATCGTATTCGACAGTTGTGATGTAGTGGTGTTTGTGTACAAATACGGAACTCCTCTTTCCAGCAATGCCGAAATTCAGCAGGCAATCGAAGTAGAACTGATTCCGCCCGATTATGTGGGAACCATTTATCCCGTTTCCCCGGATGTAATTGCTCCCAACAATACCCCAGCGCATTTCGATGTAGCTATCCGCAACGAAGGGCTGATGGATGATATTTA
Source organism: Calditrichia bacterium (assembly GCA_026991005.1). Next base: position 7,526 of record JALXCH010000052.1, read on the forward strand.
TTACATTACTCTCAATTTCAATGGTCCCGCTGGCTGGACACAGGAATTTACCACACCTAATGGGACCTTCCCCATCGGCCAGATGGACTCCGTTCAGGTAAGCAGCGGAGACTCGGTCATTATTTCTGTTACCGTAAATCCAAATGGAATTGATGGCTATGGAGCAACCACCGTACACTTCCAGTCCAAAAACAACCAATTTATGGCGGGAGATTATATTTGCCGCAACGTAACCACAACCGGTGTGGATTTATTGGTTGTGGATGCCAACGACAAAGATTACGAAGAATACATCACCTCTTCGCTGAATCGGGTGTACTCCGGAACTTACGGTATTGTATCCAAAACCGCTCTGGACGATACCACCGCTGATCTCTCAAACTTCAAAGTCATCACCTGGTCGCAGGGAGAAACGTTACCGGCATTTTCCCAGAACCAGGTAATCTCTTTGCAAAACTATCTGGACAACGGAGGTGCATTATTCATTAACGGACAGGACATCGGTCGGGATGTGTTCGAATCAAATGGGTTATCTCAGTTTGCACAGGACTTTTATACCAATTATCTCCATGCCGATTATCAGGGCGATGCCTCTTTCTTCTATTTGATTAAAGGAGTCAGCGGAGATCCCATTACCAATGGAATTCAATTTGTACTGGGAAGCGTTTATGATAAATCTCCAGATAAGATTTTGCCTGCCGACAGTCAGGCAACGACTATTTTTACTTATATGAACGGCCCTGATGCAGCAGGAATTCGTTCCTGGGGTTCCAACTATCGGGTTGTGTATCTCTCCATCGGCTTCGAACAAATTCCCGATACCACCACCAGAGATACCGTCCTGGCACGTGCCCTGAATTGGCTGGAAGAGGTTTACCTGGATATCGATCATTCGCATCCCATCCCCTACTCTTTTCAGCTGGAACAGAACTACCCCAACCCATTTAATCCCACTACCACAATCTCGTATGTTTTACCGGACTTAGGTGAGGCTTCTACTGCTACCCTTACAATCTATAATCAACTGGGGGAAGTGGTGCGTACACTGATTCATCAGAAACAGATACCAGGCAAATACCGGGTAACCTGGGATGGTCACAACGATTTCGGCCAGCCAGTAAGTAGCGGCATCTATTTCTACCGGTTACGCTACGGTCAATATCAAGAAACGCGAAAAATGATTTTGCTCAGATAAATCGTATTTTTTCGTATTTCAACAAGCCCCTCAAACTTTTGAGGGGCTTATTAATTTGTTGATTTATAATTATGT